>NZ_JBFBCF010000013.1:207151-249419 GCF_040683035.1 Streptosporangium sp. NPDC051022
GTGATGATCGCGGACACCAGGTCTTCGGCCTCGGCCCGCGACATCGCCGCACCCGCGGCGTAGGCGGCGGCGAACCCGGCGGCGCCCAGCGCGGCGGTGGCCCGCCGTGTGATCGCTCGCACGTCGGCGTCGCCGAGGTCCTCCCGGCCCCGCAGCACGGTGGCCACCCCGAGCAGCCGTCCCGCCCGCTCCGGCCGGTCGCGGCACAGCTCGATCGCGGCGGCCGCGGCCGCGATCGCGGCCGCGACCGGCGTGTGCCAGGTCAGCGTCGTGTGCACCGCCGGGTGGTCGAGCCGGCCCGCTGCCTCGTCCGGGAGACCCTCCGCGACGTCCAGCTGGGCGAGCACGCCCAGCAGCAACGCGGTCAGGTGCGGGGCCGACCGGCCGGGCGGCGCCTCGGCCAGGCCGGCCCGGGCGTGCTCGCGGGCCGGCCCCGGCCGCCCGGCCCGCCGTTCCAGCCGCGCCAGGCCCAGGCACACCTGAGCTCGCGACTCCGCCGACCCGGCCCGCTCGGCCTGGCCGAGCAGGTCCGTCAGCCGCCTCCGCCCGCCGTCCGCGTCGCCGGCCTCCGCCCGGTGCAGTGCCGCCGCCACCTCGCTCTCCATCGTGTGCTCGGGCATGCCGAGCTCCCGGAAGTACCGGGTGGCCCGCTCCACCAGGTCGGGCGCGCCGACCGGTTCGCCGGACCGCTGCAACGCCGAGTTCAGGGTGCTCAGTGTGGTGGCCAGGCCCCACCGCTCGCCGACCTCCTCGAAGCCGGTCAGCGCGCGTGACAGCAGGCGCGTCGCCTCGGCGGCGTGCCCGGTGTTCATGGCCAGCACGCCACGCGCGAGCAGGGCCAACGACCGGCTCCATGGATCCGCCCGCTCATCGGGCTCCTCCGGCTCGTCCGCAGAGCCGGGCATGTCCGGTGAGGGGGCGCGTCCCGAGCCTATGGCGAGCGCCAGACGGGCCATCTCCGCGATGGGGTGGGTGCCGGGGGCGGCGTCCTCCAGCGCCTTCCCGATCCGGCCGAAGGCCGCTTCCGCCTCGTCCGGTCGGCTGATGGCCTCGGTGGCGGCGAGCGCGTGCGCGGCGGCCACCAGCGCCCGCGCCCGCGGATCGGCCGGGCCGGGGACCCGCAGCACCCGGCCGAGCAGGTCCAGCGACTCCGGCGGGTGGTCCCGCAGGAACCAGAACCAGCACAGCGCGACGCCGAACCGGACCGCCAGGTCGGCGTCGCCGGAGTCGGCCGCCCAGCGGATCGCGGCCGACAGGTTGTCCCGTTCGGCGGACAGGCGGGCCAGCCAGCGCAGCTGGCCGGACGTGCGCAGGTGCGGGTCCGCGGTCTCGGCCAGCCGCAGGAAGAACACGGCGTGCCGCCCGCGTACGGCATCGGCCTCCTCACGCCGGTCCAGCTGTTTCAGCCCGTACTCCCGGATGGTCTCCAGCACGCGGTAGCGCGGCTCGGCCGGATCGGCGGGCTCCACCGGGTGCAGCAGGGACTTGTCGGCCAGTGCCGTCAGCAGCTCCCGGGCGTCGCCCGACCGGCCGATCGCCTCGGCCGCGTCCTCGGTGAAGGTGCCGGGCACGACCGACAGCCGTTCCAGCAGTGCCCGCTCGTCGGTGTCGAGCAGGTCCCAGCTCCAGGCCACCGCGGCGCTCAAGGTCCGGTGCCGCGGCAACGCGGTGCGGCTGCCGCCGGTGAGCAGCCGGAACCGGTCGTCCAGCCGTGCCGCGACCGCCTCGACCGGCAGGGTGCGCAACCGTGCCGCGGCCAGCTCGATCGCCAGCGGCAGGCCGTCCAGGCGGCGGCAGATCTCGGCCGCCGCGGTCAGCGCGCCGCCTTCCGGGGCGAAGCCCGGCCGTACGGCGGCGGCCCGGTCGTGGAACAGCCGGACCGCCGCGCAGGCGCGGGCCCGTTCGGCCGTCGCCCCCGGCTCGGGCACCTCCAGCGGGAGCACCGGGTGCAGGGTCTCACCGTCGATCCGCAGGGGTTCCCGGCCGGTGGCCAGTATCCGCAGCCTCGGGCACCGGCCGAGAAGGGTCCCGGCCAGCGTCGCGGCCGCCTCGATCACGTGCTCGCAGTTGTCCAGCACCAGCACCAGGTCGTCGTCCGCGAGTGTCTCGGCCAGGTGGTCCAGGACCGCCTCCGGGGGGACGGGCCGCTGCGGCGCGCCCCCTTCGCGCATCCGCAACAGGTCGAGCACCACGCGGGGCACGTCGTCCGCACCGGCCGGGGCCAGCGGGACGAACCACACCCCGCCGGGCGGCGTGAGCCGCCGGCCGACGGTGCCGGCCAGCCGGGTTTTGCCCGCTCCTCCGGGACCGACCAGGGTGACCAGCCGAACCCGGCCGAGCAGTTCGACCACGCGGCGCACGTCGTCGTCGCGGCCCACGAAGCTGGTGAGCGGGACGGCCAGGTTGCCGTGCGGCCGGCGGGAGCGGGGGAGTTCACCGCGCAGCGCCGCCAGGTGGGCCTGCTGGAGCAGCGGCCCGGGATCGCTGCCGAAACCGTCCGCCAGCAGGTCGCGGATCCGCTGGTAGGCGGCCAGTGCCTCGGCGCCGCGGCCGTTCAGCGCCAGGGCCCGGATCAGCTGGGCGTGCAGCCGTTCGCGCAACGGGTGCGCGGAGGTCAGCGACTCGAGCTCGGCGACCAGGTCGAGGTCGGCACCCAGCGTGAGCTCGGCTTCGACCCGGTCCTCCAGGGCGGCCAGCCGGGTCCGCTCGAGCCGCTCGGCCTCGGCTGCGGCGAACGGCGCCTCGCGCACGTCCGCCAGAGCGGGGCCGCGCCACAGGCTCAGGGCCTCGCGCAGGGTGGCGGCCGCCTCGGCGGGCCGGGAGCGCGCCTGCGAGCTCCGGCCGGCGCGGGCCAGCCGTTCGAACCGGACGGCGTCGACCGCGTCCGGTTCGACGGCCAGCCGGTACCCTGCCGGGCCCGAGGTGAGCAGCCCGGGGTCGCCCAGGGCGCGCCGCAACCGGGACGCCAGTGATTGCAGCGCGCGCAGCGGGTCGTCCGGTGCCTCCTCGCCCCACAGCGCCTCGACCAGGGTCGCCGGCCGGACGGGCCGCCCGGCCTCCAGCGCCAGCCGGGCCAGCAACGCCCGCAGCCGCGCGCCCCCGACCCGCGCCGGGCCGGTGGCGGTCTCCAGCGCCAGGGAACCGAGGACGCCGACGCGTACCCGTCCGCTGCCGTCGCACGTCTCGGTCGCATTCGCCATGACCGGCAGTCTGTCAGGTGACGACGTGCAGTCCATCCGGCACGGCGTCCGGCGGGCGGGAACGCCGCCGGTCCGGCCGGGAGCGGGTGCCCGTCCGGCCGGTGTCAGGAGCTCGTGAGGATGACGAGCCGCCGGGTCGCCCGGGTCATCGCGACATAGCGGTCGACCGCTCCTTCGACGCCCGTGCCGAACGCCTCCGGGTCGACGAGGACGACCAGGTCGAACTCGAGCCCCTTGGCCAGCTCCGGGGTCAGCGACCGGACGCGGGACGTCTCCTGGAACGTGGGGTCGCCGATGACGCAGGCGGTCCCGTCGGCATGTGCGGCGAGCCAGGTGCCGAGGATCGAGCCCAGATCCGAAACGGGTCCGTGGACGACGGGGGCGCCGCCGCTGCGGATGGAGGCCGGCACGTTGGCGTCCGGGAGCACGGCCCTGATGACCGGTTCGGCCTCCGCCATGACCTCTTCCGGTGTCCGGTAGTTGATGCTCAGGGAGGCCAGGTCGATCCGGTCGATCCCGATCCGCTCCAGCCGTTCCCGCCACGACTCGGTGAACCCGTGCCTGGCCTGGGCGCGGTCCCCGACGACGGTGAAGCTCCGGGACGGGCAGCGGAGCAGCAGCATCTGCCACTCCGCGTCGGTCAGCTCCTGGGCCTCGTCCACGACGATGTGCGCGAACGGGCCGGCGAGCCGGTCCGGGTCGGTGCCGGGCAGTACGGTCTCGTCGACCAGGGAGTTCTGCAGGTCCTGTCCACGCAGCATCGTCACCAGCCCCTCACCGTCGTCGTCGGCCTCGATCAGGTTGTCGACGACCCGCGACATGCGCTCGCGCTGGGCGGCGACGGCGGCGTCGTTCCGGCGTCTGCGCCGTGACTCCTCCGGGTCGCCGAGCCGCTGCCGTGCCGCGTCCAGGAGCGGCAGGTCGGACACCGTCCAGGCCTGGGCGTTCTCGCGCTGCAGTTTCCGGACGTCGTCGGGGCCGAGCCAGGGAGCGCACAACCGCAGGTAGGCGGGTACCGACCACAGGTCTCCGACGAGGTCGGTCGCCTCGAGCAGCGGCCACGCGCGGTTGAAGGTCGTCAGCAGTTCCCGGTTCCGCAGCAGCGACCTGCGGAGCAGGTCGGCCGGGGCCTCTTCGTCGTCGTGCTTGTCCACCAGGATCGAGAGCAGTTCCTCCCAGATCCGGTCGCGTGCCTCGTTGTGCGGGGTGCCGGGATCCGGCGCATCGAACGCCTCGGCCCAGTCATCGGCGCTCAGCCAGATGTCGGACCAGTGTGTCGTGACCGTCATCCCCTTGGTGGGCGGGTTCTCGTAGAACCTGACGGCCGTCTCGATCGCCTTCACCAGGTCCGCGGACGACTTCAGGCGGGCCACGTCCGGGTCGGTCTCGCCCGTCGCCGAGGCCCCCTCGGGGACGAGGTCCCGCAGGGTGCAGAGCTGTACGCCCTCCTCTCCGAGGCTGGGCAGGACGTCGGCGACGTAGGCCAGGTAGGGCTGGTGGGGGCCGACGAACAGCACGCCGCCCCTGTGGTGGCCGAGGCGGGGGTCGGAGTAGAGGAGGTAGGCGGAGCGGTGCAGGGCGACGACGGTCTTGCCCGTGCCCGGGCCGCCGTCGACGACGAGGGCGCCGCGGGATCCCGCGCGGATGACGGCGTCCTGGTCGGCCTGGATGGTGCCGAGCACGTCCCGCATCCGGGGCGAGCGGCTGCCGCCCAGGCTGGCGATGAAGGCGGACTGGTCGTCGAGCGCGGCGTGCCCTTCGAACCCGTCGGCGGTGAACACCTCGTCCCAGTAGTCGCTGATCCGGCCGCGGGTCCAGCGATATCTGCGGCGGCTTGCCAGCCCCATCGGGTTGGCGTGGGTGGCGCCGAAGAACGGCTCGGCCGCGGGGGAGCGCCAGTCGAGCAGCAGCCGGCGGCCCGTTCCGTCGGTGAGGCCGAGCCGTCCGATGTAAACGGGTTCGGAGCCGTCCGCGCCGACCATGCGTCCAAGGCACAGGTCCAAACCGAAACGGCGCAGCGTGCGCAGGCGGGCGGTCAGCCGGTGGATCTCCATGTCCCGGTCCATCGCCTGCCGGCCCAGGCCGCCGGGTGCCCTGAGCTCGGCGTCGAGGCGGCCGGACAGGTCGGCGATCGTCTGTCCGAGGCTCTCCGCGACGGCCGCGAGGTGCCGTTCGTCGCCGGCGATCAGTGCGGGGTCGGCCTTGGCGGCCAGGTTTCCGGGAAGGTCGAACGCGCTGGTGGTCATGGGGTTCACGTCATCGGCTCCGATCCGAGGTCGTTCGCGTCGTCGCGCGGGGCGGGACGTCCGGCTCCCCGTCCGGCGGCACGCACACCCGTACCTTCGCGCCGAGTCCCCGCGGCCGCGCCGCGAGTCCCGCCACCGGTCCGGCGTCCCCGCCCGACCCATACGCCGACAACAACACGCGCACCTCGCGTCCCCCGTTTCCGTGGCTTCCGGTCTCGGCCGACGATTCTGCGGCACGACCCGGGTCTTGTGGCAAGCCCCCCGCTGCGCTATACGTTGAGAGTGGAGAGGAGCGGGTGCTCCTGTTTCCCCTCGTCGTCCGTGTGGACGGACGACCTCCCCGTGAAGCGGTGGCGCGCCGTGTACGGCTGTGCCGCCGGCTCGGGGGGACCTCGTCGCGCTCCGCGCCAGCGTCGGGCTCGCCCCGGACGTCGTCCTGGCCGCCGTGGTTCAGTCCAGCAGGGTGGCCGGGTCGGTGTTGGCCCCGCAGAGCACGACCGCGACCCTCTCTCCGTCCGCGGGGACGTAGGCGCCCGAGGTCAGCGCCGCCCACGCCGCGGCGGTGCCGTGTTCGATGGCCAGGCGGTGCCGGTCCCACAGGGAACGCCGGGCGTCGACGACGGCGTCGTCGGAGACCAGGAGCGAGCGGGCACGGGTACGTCCGGCCCATTCCAGGGCCATGGCCGAGGCGCGCCGGGCGCCCAGGGAGTCGGCGGCGATCGACTCGACCGTCACGTCGACGGGCCTGCCCGCCTCGACGGCGGCGTTCAGCGCCCGGCTGCCTTCCGGCTCGACCGCCACGACCCGCACGCCGTGGTGGTGGGCCGCCGCGGCGATCCCGGCGAACAGTCCGCCTCCGCCGACCGAGACGATCACCGTGTCCAGGCCCTGGGGCAGCGCGGCGAGGATCTCCGGCAGCAGGGTTCCGGCGCCGGCGGCGATCAGCGGGTGGTCGTAGGCGTGTGACTCCAGTGCCCCGGACTCGGCGGCGTAGCGGTGGGAGGCCTCCAGTGCCTCGGCGTACTCGTCGCCGCTGTGGCGCACCTGGGCCCCGTAGGCCCGGAGCCTGGCGACCTTGACCGCCGGGGCGGTGCGCGGGACGAACACGGTGGCGGGGATGCGGTGACGTCCCGCCGCCCACGCGCAGGCCAGGCCGGCGTTGCCGCCGGAGGCGATCACCACGCCGGCCTCGGGCATGGAGCCCCTCTCCAGGTGGGCGGTGACGAAGTTGGCCGCGCCACGTGCCTTGAAAGAGCCGGTGTGCTGCATGAACTCGGCGGCCAGGTGCACTCGCGCGCCGTTGAAGGCGCCGGGGTCGGTGCCGGCCACGGCGACGGGACGGATCAGTGCTCCGATGCGGCCGGCGGCGGCTTCGACGTCACCGTAGGTGAGGGTGGACATGGGAAGTGATCAGCTCCTTGGGGGTGAATCGCCGGCGATGCTTACCGGAGAAGGGTGCCATGGCCGCGGTTCCTTCCCCTTCCCCGGTCCTGTTGTCTCCGTCCCCGCCCGCTCGTCTCCGGCGCGCGGGCGACAAGCGCGAACAGTGAAGTTCCCCGCCGGGTTCACTGCCGGGTTCCGCCGCGGGAGGGCCGGTGGGGGTCGGTGTGCATGTGCGCGCGCATTCCCTGCGGGTCGAAGAGGATGAGGAGCTCGACGACGCCGCCGTCGGCGGTGCCCAGCCAGTGCGGCAAGGACGTGTCGAACTCGGCCGCCTCACCGGGCGGCAACGTCAGGTCGCGCTCGCCGAGGACGAGCCGCAGGCGTCCGCTGAGCACGTACAGCCATTCGAAGCCGTGGTGGGTCTGCGGGGCCGGTGCGAGCGGTTCCGGCCGGGCGGGGATGATCATCTTGAACGCGTGTGTCCCGCCCGGCCGCCGGGACAACGGCACGAAGGTCATCCCGAACCTCCGGATCGGCGTGAGGTGGATCCGGGGGTCGCCGGTGCGCGGGGCGCCGACGAGGTCGTCCAGCGGGACGTCGTAGGTGCGAGCCAGCGGCAGCAGCAACTCCAGGGTCGCCCGGCGCTGCCCGCTCTCCAGCCGGGACAGGGTGCTCTCCGACACGCCGGTCGTCGCCGCGAGGGCGGCGAGGGTGATGCCGCGGTGACGGCGCAGCGCACGCAGTCGCGGCCCCACGGCGCCAAGCACCTCGTCCGTTTCGTGGTCCACGAGGCCATCTTGCCAGAACCGCAAGTTTGCGTGCCAAGTCGCGGCGAGCCTGGTCAGACTGTGCGCGTACCGACGGAAGGAGTCTTGATGAGCACCATCGATGCGGTCACGTTCTGGGACGACCTCTACGCGGCCCGGCCTGCGGCCGTCGACCCGCGGCCGAACGCTCGTCTCACCGAGACGGTTACCGGTCTGGCGCCCGGTTACGCGCTGGACCTCGGATGCGGTGGCGGTGGCGACGCCCTGTGGCTCGCCCGCCAGGGGTGGCACGTCACCGCCGTCGACGTCTCGGCCGTGGCGGTCGGACGGCTCGCCGCCCTTGCCCGCTCGTACAACCTGGGCGACCAGGTCATCACCGTGCGGCACGACCTGCAGGAGTCCTTCCCCCAGGGCCGATTCGACCTGATCTGCGCCCACTACCTGCACACCCCCCTGGACCTGGACAGAGCGGCCGTCCTGCGCGCGGCCGCGCACGCACTGCGCCCCGGCGGGCGGCTGCTGATCGTCGACCACGGCTCGGCCGCGCCGTGGTCGTGGGGCCAGGGTCCCGGCATCCGGTACCCGGGCCCGGGGGAGGTCGCCGCCGGTCTCGAACTGGACGCGGCGGCGTGGACGGTCGAGCGGGCCGATGCTCCTCGCAGGATCGCGACCGGGCCGGACGGGCGCACCGCCGAGGTCACCGACCACGTACTGCTCATCCGCCGCAGCGGCTGACACGGCGAACGGCGCCGCCCCCACCCCGCGAAGACAGGAGACCACCGTGCCCGACACCACGACCGACACAATGCCCGACACAATGCCCGACACCACGACCGACACCGTGCACCGCCGCCGCGACACTCCGCCGCCCCGGACCGGGAGCGGCGAGGCCGAGGTCCTGCGCGGATTCCTCGACTACCTCCGGGCCTCGGCCGCCGCGAAGGTCGAGGGCGCCCCCGAACCCCGGGTGCGGACGAGCGCGGTGCCGTCGGGCACGAACCTGCTCGGCCTGCTCAACCATCTGACCTTCGTCGAACGCTCGATGTTCCTCGGGGAGGACGTCACCGACTGGCAGGCGACGTTCCAGGCCCCGCCGGAGGACAGCGTGGCCGATGTCGTCGCCCGCTACCGCGAGACGGCCGAGCGCGCGAACGGCGTGCTCGACCGCTGCGCCGATCTCGGCGCACCGGTCCCTCGGCCGCGGCCGGACCGCCCCGCTCCCAGCGTCCGCTGGGCACTCACCCACATGATCGAGGAGACCGGCCGCCACGCGGGCCACGCGGACATCCTCCGCGAACTGATCGACGGGACGGCCGGACGCTGACCCCACCGCCTTGGCGAAGACGGGAACACACGATCACCGCGCCCCGGCCGTTGCCGCGCCGCCTCCTCCGGCCCGCACCCCCACCGGGCCAAGGGCGGCGCCGCTCGACTCGGGGCCGCGCGGCGGGAAAACCTGGTGCGCCCGGCCATCCTGCCAGGCAAAGTGGACGAAATGATGTCCAGTTTCGTCCCTGGCCTGCAGCTTTCCCACGCCTTCTACACGCAGGTCGTACGGCCCGCCGTCGCCGACGTGCCGCACAGCGCCGCACTGATCGGCCCCGGCTCCGAGGTGCTGGCATTCGACACCGAACGCTCGACGGACCACGACTGGGGGCCGAGGGTGCTGCTGTTCGTCGCCCCCGGCGCGATCGCCCAGGCCCGGGCGGCGGTCACCGCGAACCTGCCGGACACCTTCGGCGGCTACCCCGTCATCTCCGGGGAGGTGGGCGGCACCACCGTCACCGACGCCGCCACCTGGTTCACCCGGCGCCTCGGCTTCGACCCGCTCGAATCCATCACCCCGCTGGACTGGCTGGCCGCACCCTGGCAGCGGCTGGCCGAGGTCACCTGCGGCGAGGTCTTCCACGACGGCCTGGGTGTGCTGGAGGCGGCCCGCGCCGCGCTGCGCTGGTATCCGCCCGACCTGGAACGCTACGTACTGGCCTGCCAGTGGAGGCGCCTGGCCCAGTCGGAGGCCTTCCCCGGCCGGTCCGGCGAGGCGGGCGACGACCTCGGATCGGCCGTCCTCACCGCCGCCCTGGCCGGCGACCTCATGAGGCTGGTGTTGCTGATGCGCCGCCGCTATCCGCCGTACGCCAAATGGGTCGGCAGCGCCTTCGCCCGCCTGTCCGGCACGGCAGAGGTCGGCGAGGCCCTGTCACACGCCGTCGCCGCCGCGGACTGGCGCACCCGCGAGCACCATCTGGGCCGTGCCTGCGAGCGGGTCGCCGGGCTGCACAACCGGCTCGGCCTGACCGAGCCGCTGGAGGCCACCACCCGCGGCTTCCATGACCGGCCCTTCCAGGTCATCGGCGCCCAGCGTTTCGCCGACGCGCTCACCTCGACCATCGCCGATCCGCTGATCCGGGCCCTGCCGCAGGCCGGCTCGGCCGACCAGTTCGGCGGCTCGGCCGACCTGCTCACCGATCCGGGGCACTGCCGGGCCGCGGCGCGCGCCGTACTCGGGCTGTGACCCCGGCCCGCACCGCCGCCGGAACCTCTACAGGGCCGCCGGCTCGCGCTCCGGCTCGCGGTGGCGGGCCAGCATGCGCCGCTCGAACCACAGCGAGGTGAACGGCGGGACCGCGCACGCCAGCCCCAGCACGATCGTCGGCACCCTCCAGCGCGCCACCCGCGCCGCGGCGAACACTCCGGCGACGTACAGCACGAACAGCGCGCCGTGGATCGGCCCGAAGATCTTCACCCCGAGATCACCGGTGGCGGCGACATACTTGAAGTACATCCCCACCAGCAGCCCCGCCCACGAACATGCCTCGGCGATCGCCACATAGCGAAACAAACGGAGTGCGCTGGGCACGGTGGAGCACCTCTTCCTCGACAACGGGGGAAACGGCCTCCACCCTATGGGCGACCTGCGCCGGTCCCGATTCCAGGGCACCGGGCACGCCCCGCCGAAGAGGCGCGGAACCGTTCTCGGCCGCGGGCGGCCCGGCGGGGGTGATGCCGTGACCCGGGAAGGGGAACCGGGGGCAGGGGCCATGCTGGAAGGCGTGAACGACGACGATCTGCTGCCCATCGGGCAGTTCGCGCGGCTGTGCCGGCTCAGTGTCAAACAGCTGCGTCACTACGCCGAGCTCGGCCTGCTGACTCCGGCGTGGGTCGACCCCGGCAGCGGCTACCGCCACTACCGGGCGGCCCAGGCCCGCCAGGCGCTGTCGATCGGGCTGCTGCGCTCGCTGGACGTGCCGCTGGGCGTGATCGGCGAGGTGCTGTCCGGTACGGCCGCCGCCCCCCAGGCGCTGGGCCGGGTCCGCGACGAGCTGGAGGCCGAGCTCGCGCGGCGCAGCCGTACCCTGGCCACCCTGGAGCGGCTGCTGTCGGAGGGGGTGCCCGAGGCGGAGGTCCGCCTGGTCCGGGAGGAGGCCCTGCCGGTCGCGCTGGTGCACGACGTGGCCGAGACCCCGCAGGACATCGCCCGCGTCACCGGCGCGTGCGTGGCCCTGCTGCTGTCCCCGCCCACCGGCCGGGCGGCGGCCGGGAACACCGGGAGCGGCGGGAGCGGGGAGAAGGCCGGGGACATCGTTCCCGGGCGGCTGATCGGCCTGTTCCCGGTGGAGCTGGACGAGCGGATCCCCATCAGCGTCGCCGTCGAGTCCGGCGGCCCGCCGCCGCCGGGAAGCCGGCCGGGCGTGCTGCCCGGGGGGCTGTTCGCGTGCGCCGTCCACACCGGACCCTACGACCAGATCAACCTCACCGCCCACGCGCTGCTGACCTGGTGCGCCGAGCGCGGGCACGCTCCGGACGGCCCGATCCGCGAGGACTACCTGTCCAACCCGGCGGACACGCCGCCCGAACGGCTGCTCACCCGGCTGATGATCCGGCTGCGGGAGTGAACGGCCGCTCCTCGCACGGTCCCGCGAAGGCCCGGTGACCCGGGGCGGGGGAGCGGTCACGGCAGGGTGAGCACCCGCGGCCCGTGCTCGGTGACCGCCACCGTGTGCTCGACGTGGGCCGCCCGGCTGCCGTCGGTGCTGGACAGGGCCCACCCGTCGGGCGCGGTCAGGTAGGCGTCCCCGCCTCCGGCGACGAACATCGGCTCGATCGCCAGCACCAGGCCGGGCCGCAGCACCAGGCCCCGCCCCGGGCGGCCCCGGTTGGGCACGGCCGGGTCCTCGTGCATGGCGCGGCCGATCCCGTGGCCGCCGAAGTCGTTCATGATGCCGTATCCCGCGCCGCGGGCGACCCCCGCCACCGCGTGGCCGATGTCGCCCATCCGGCCGCCCGGCACGCACGCGGCGACGGCCGCTCCGAGCGCGGTCTCGGCCGCGCCGATCAGCCGCAGATCCCGCGGATCGGCCTGCCCGACGACGAGGCTGATCGCCGAGTCCCCGGCCCAGCCGTCCAGATAGGCGCCGCAGTCGACGCTCAGCAGGTCGCCGGAGCGCAGCCGGTAGCCGTCGGGGATGCCGTGCACGATCACCTCGTTGACCGACGCGCAGATCACCGCGGGGAACGGCGTCGGTGCGAAGGAGGGCTTGTAGTGCAGGAAGGCCGGTTTCGCGCCGGAGGCGGAGATCACCTCCGCGGCGGTCTCGTTCAGCTCCAGGAGGCTGACGCCCACGTCCGCCTGACGGCGGACCGCCTCCAGCGCCCGCGCCACCACCCGGCCCGCCTCGCGCATGGCCTCCAGCTCCGCCGCGGTCTTGATCTCCACCATGTGACAACCCCTCTCGGGCCAATACCTATACCGGTATTGTTATCACGTTTGCTAGGCTCCTGCGCATGGTGAGACCTCCACTGACCGAACTCGACCACGAACGCGGCCACCGCCTGGGCGCCCTCCTGCGCCAGGCGCGCGGCGCCCGCAGCATGGCCGAGGTGGCCGCGGCGGCGGGCCTGTCCGCCGAAACCCTCCGCAAGATCGAAACCGGCCGGATCCCCACCCCCGCCTTCTTCACCATCGCCGCCCTCGCCCAGGCCCTGGGCGTCTCCCTGGACGTCCTGGCCGAGGTCTGCGCCGCAGAACGCGCGGCCTGACCCCTTACCCGCCCCCGGCGGGACCCGGCTCCCGGCGGGATCGGGTCTCCGGCCCGGCCCCGGTCTCCGGGGCGCGGGCCGGGACGGTCACGCCCTCATCCGCCCCCGGCGGGCCGCCGCAGCAACGGGTGGGCCCGCATCGCCACCTCCAGTTCGCCGGGCAGTTCGTCGCGGTAGCGGCCCAGGGTCGCCAGATCGCTGTGGCCCAGCACCCGCCGTACCGCGTCCATGTCCACCGCGTCGGCCAGCAGGTGGGTCGCGGTGGTGTGCCGCAGGCCGTGCGGGGTCACCGAGCGCCGCCGATCGGGATCCACCTGCCGCTGCACCCGGTCGATCACCGCCTGGACGTCCCCGCGCGCCAGGCGCCTGCCCCGCCACGACAGCAGCAGCGCCTTCTCCTGCGCTGCGCCCTGCACCGAGCCCTGCCCCGTGCCCCGCACCTCGCTGACATACGCCGCCAGCACTCTGGCCACGTCGTCGGGCAGCGGCACGTCACGCGTCTTGCCGCCCTTGCCGAAGATCCGCCAGTAACGCACCCCGTCGTTGGTGTAGAAGTGCTCCACGTCGGCCCGCACCAGCTCCGACACCCGCGGCCCCACCGTCGACAGCAGCAGCACGATCAGCGCGTCGCGCACCTCCGTGCGCTGGTCGCGCCGTCCCGTCCGCCCGCTCCCCGCCCGCGTCCCGTCCGGCTCCCGCTCCGGAGAGGCCGCCGCCCGCTCCGGAGAGGCGGCCGCCCGCGAGTCGCCGCCGCTCAGGTCGCGCGCCGCGCCGATCAGCCCCTGCGCCTGCTCGCGGGTCAGCGCCCGGCGCTGCGGGCGCAGCCCCCCGCGTTCCCTGGCCGTCACCGTCGCCAGCGTCATCGGGTTGACCTGCACCCACCCCGCCAGCACCGCGTGCTTGAACAGCGCCGAGATCGACCGCCGGAAGCGCGCCTGGGACGAGGCCGACTGCAGCCCGCCGACGGGCTCCGACCGCCGCCCGTCGGGCTTGCGCGCGAACGCCAGCAAGATCGCGTCCACGTCCTCGCCGGTCAGGTCGTCGAGAACCGTCTCCTCGCCCGCCAGCCGCACGAACGTGGCCACATCACGCGCGTAGACCTCCGCCGTCGCCGGTGACAGCGCTCCCGTCAGCGTCTTCGCCCGGACCAACTCCACATAACGATCAGCCGACTCCTCCACGGTGAGACGGTTCAGATCCGCTGGCCGCATTCCCCAGGACACCCTTCCTCGACGATCAGGCCGACCGTACCGGCGGCCACCGACACCCTTGGTCGAGTATCCCCATGACCGCCGGGAAGCCCATCCTCGTCACCGGCGGCACCGGCAGGAGCGGGAGCGCGGGTGAAGCGGTGCCCGGGGCCGGGTCAGATGTAGGGCCGGGTGACCGCGACCAGCTCCGCGACCGCGTCGGCGGTGCTGACGAACACCGCCGACGGGGGAGTGCGCTCGCGCACGTCCTCGGTCCGGATCGCCATCACCGCCGGAGGGCTGCCCAGATCGCCGTATCGGGCGGCGACCGCCCCGGCGACGGCCCCGCGCACGTCGCCCACCACGTCCCTGACCGGGCCGTGCGTCCCGCAGACGGACAGGTAACCGATCAGCGCGGCGAAGCGCAGTTCCTCGTCCGCCCGGCTCTCGGGCCCGTCCGCGCGCGGCGGCCGCGGCGGGTCCAGCCAGAACGCCCCGCCGTACAGAAACCCCGAATAAGACGCCTCGTCCCGCCCGGGCGCCCGCACCGCGTCGGTCACCACCCGCCCGAACTCGGCCAGGTCGGCCTCCGGCGGCAGATCGGTGGTGACCAGCAGCGGCACTATGAGCGCGTCCAGCATCGGCAAGCATCCCTCCGTGAGTCGGCTCATCGTAGGACCCGGCACCGACAATTCCGCGGCTTCATCGCCGCCCGGCGCGTCGGGCGCCTTTTGCGGGGCTTCACCCGTACCGCGCGGCGGGTAAACGAGAAAGGAGCGCGTCCCCGGAAACCCCGCCTTCACCGCCGTTCACGGCCGTATTCCGCATGGGGCTCGTTATCGTGATCCGATGTCCGATCCCTACTGGAACCACAACGTCCACCACCGGCGGCCGGTGCTGGAGACCGTACCGCAGGGCTGCCGCAACGCCCTGGACGCCGGATGCGGCGACGGTCTCCTCGCCCGCGAGCCGGCCGGGCGGACCCCGGCCGTGACGGGGGTGGATCGATCGGCCGAGGCGAGCGGGGCCGGCGGGCCGGCCGTGAATCCCACCGCGTCCTGGGGGGAGGTGGGGCGGACGGCGCGTGCCGTACTGCCCGGCTGTCGATTCCGCCGCCTGCTGCTGCGGCGTTACCTCCTGGTGTGGGACAAACCCTGAGCCACCTCCTAGGGCGGGACAAACCCTGAACCGGAATCACGGACCGGCCCCTTTCCGGGCGCATTCGATATACCGGTGATCGTCCATCGCCCTTACGGCGGAAGATCGAAACTACGTCATTTGACGCAATCGAGGTTCATTCGTGCCCGTCTAGCGTTCCGGACATCTCCCCGATCGAGCCCGGGCCGAATCCCGGGCGAAGGAGGCTGTGCCGTGAGCTCAGATGTGGAAGTGAAGAACATCGTGCTGGTGCACGGCGGGTTCGTCGACGGCTCCGGCTGGCAGGGGGTCTACGACCACCTGACCGCCGACGGCTACCGGGTGGCCGTCGTGCAGAACCCGACCCTGTCACTGGCCGGAGACGTCGCCGCGACCCACCAGGTCCTCGACGGCCTGGACGGGCCGGCGGTTCTGGTCGGGCACTCCTACGGCGGCGTCGTCATCACCGAGGCCGGCAGCCACCCCAACGTCGCCGCGCTGGCCTACATCGCCGCATTCGCCCCCGACAAAGGCGAGTCGGTCAACACCCTCATCGCCGACCCGCCGCCCGGCGCGCCGGTCCCGCCGATCCTGCCGCCCAAAGACGGGTTCCTCTTCCTCGACCGTGACAGGTTCCCCGCCTCGTTCGCCGGTGACCTGCCCGAGGCGCAGGCGCGGTTCATGGCCGACTCGCAGGTGCCGTGGGGCGTCGACGCGCTCGGTGGCGTGGTCTCCGAGCCGGCCTGGCGGATCAAGCCGTCCTGGTACCTGGTCGCCACCGACGACCGCATGATCCCGCCGCCCGCCCAGCGCGCCATGTCCGAGCGAGCCGGTTCGACCGTCACCGAGACGCCGGGCAGCCACGCCGTCTACGTGTCCAACCCGGCCGCGGTGGCCGCGGTCATCGTCCAGGCCGCCACGGCCGTCACCGGCCGGTAGAGAACGTAGAGAACGCGGTGCGTTCCCGCGCCGCGCCACCGAACCACCTGCGAACCGTCTCGCCCGGCACCTGCGGCCGGGCGAGACGGCCTCCCCGCCCTCCCCGCCCTCCACATCCGCGACGATGAGCATGTCGAACCGGGGCCGTCTCAGGGGGAAGCCGTCCGGCGGCGGGCATGACGACTGTGCGGGCATGACGACTGTGCGGGCTGGACAGAGGCCCGGCGGGCCGAGGAAGGTCGGGAGATGGAGTGGTTCAGCGGGCACCGCGATCAGGCGGCTGCCGCGCCGACGAAGCTGATCGGCCGCGAACCGGAGATCGGGCGACTACAGCTGTTCGTCGGCCGGATCACCGAGGGAGCGGGGGACGCGCTCCTTTTGACGGGTGACCCGGGCGTCGGAAAGACGGCCCTGCTCGATCACGCCGCCACTCTCGCCGCCGGCTCGGGGATCAGGCTGCTGCGGGCGACCGGCTCGCAGTTCGAGGCGGACATCTCCTACGCCGCCCTCCATCAGCTCCTCCACCCGTGCCTTGGCGAGATACCCCGGCTGAGTCCCCTGCTCGCCGGGGCGCTGAGCGTGGCGCTGGGTCTGGGGGAGGGGGCGGCACCCGCGCAGTTGCTGGTCGCCGGCGCGGTGCTGGCGCTGCTGGAGCGGGCGGCCGAGCGGCAGCCGCTGCTGCTCGTCGTCGACGACCTGCCGTGGCTGGACCGGGCCAGCGCGCTCGTGCTCGGCATGGTGGCCCGCCGTCTGGCGGGCTTGCCGGTGGCTCTGGTCGCGGCCTGCCGGACCGGTGAACCCGGCTTCTTCGACCAGGGCAACCTGCCGGTCGTGTACGTGGAATCCCTCTCGGAGGAGGCGGCGACCGAGCTGCTGACCAGCCGCTATCCCGTGATGACCCCGCGCGTGCGGCGGCGGCTGCTGGACGCCGCCCTGGGCAACCCGCTCGCCCTGCTGGAACTGCCCGTCTCCCTCGGAGACCTGGCCCGCACCGTCGCCGGGGCCCTCCCCGCGGCGCTGCCTCTCAGCCGCCGGCTGCAGACCGTCTTCGCCTCCCGTGTCCGGGCGCTGCCGGCGCAGGTCGTCGAGCTGCTGCTCCTGACCGCCCTGGACGGCACGGGCGACCTGCGCCTCGTCCGGGCGATCGACGCCGACCGGGGCGGCGGGGGCCTGTCGGCCGCCGAACGCTCCGGTCTGGTGCGCGCTGACGAGTCCAGCGAACGGCTGACGTTTCGCCACCCCCTCATCCAGTCGGCGATCGTGGAGCTGTCGACCAGCGAGCAACGCCGCCGTGCCCACGCCGAACTCGCCGACCGCCTCGCCGACCGGCCTGAACGGCACGCCTGGCACCGGGCCGAGGCCACCGAGGAGCCCGACGAGGAGGTCGCCGCCCTCCTCAAGGAGGTCGCCATCGCCAATCTGCGGCGAGGCGACTCCGTCGGCGCCGTCACCCAGCTGCTGCGCGCCGCCCAGCTCAGCCCCCGGGGGAAGGGCCGCAGCGGACGGCTGGCCGAAGCCGCCTACCTGGGTTCCCTCGTCACCGGTGATCTGAGTGAGGCCCCTCGCCTGCTGGAGCAGGCCCGCCTGGCCGGCCCCGGCCCCGGCGACCTGCTCTCGGTGGCCGGTGCTCGCGCCTTCCATCTCCTGCACGGTGACGGCGACGTCGACACCGCCCACCGGCTGCTGGTCACCGCCGTCCACGAGCACGACGATCCCTATGAGGCGCGCGACATCGTCGTCATCGAGGTGCTGTACACCCTGCTCATGGTCTGTTTCTTCGGCGGGAGAGCCGACCTGTGGCCGCCCCTGCTCGACGCCGTCGGCCGCCTGCGGCCACGCCCGCCCGAACTTCTGGTGATCCTCTCGCACACCTTCGCCGATCCGGCCCGCCTCACCCCGCAGATGCTGGCCCGCACCGACACCGCCGTCGCGAGCCTCAGCCACGAGGTCAGCTCCGCCCGCATCATCCGCACGGGCATCGCGGTGGCCTACCTCGACCGGCTCTCCCGGTGCCGGGAAGCCCTCCAGCGCGTCATCCAGCACGGCCGTGAAGGCGGCGCGATCAGTTCGGCGATCGAGGCGTTGTTCCTCCTCGGCCAAGACTCCTTCCACACCGGCCGGTGGGACGAGGCCCGGCAGCTGGTCGACGAGGGGCTCCACCTGTGCGAGGCCCACGGCTACGACCTGCTGGTCTGGCCGGGCCGCCTGACCGGTGCCCTGCTCGCGGCGGCCCGCGGTGACTTTCGGAAGGCCGCCGGCACCGCCCGGGACATGGACGCCTGGGCCGCTCCCCGCCGCGCCGGGATCATCGGCGCCTACGCCTCCCACATCCGCGGCCTGGCCGCGCTGGGTCAGGGCGACTTCGAGACCGCCTTCCACAACGCCGCCGCCATCAGCCCGCCCGGCGTCCTGGCCCCCTACGCGCCGCACGCCCTGTGGGTGTTCCACGACCTCATCGAGGCCGCCATCCACACCGGCCGCGGCGCCGAGGCCGCGGCCCACGTCGCCGCCGCCCGCGAGGGCCGCCTCGACCGGCTCTCCCCGCGCCTGCGCCTGGTGGTCCTGGCCGCCGCGGCTATCACCGACCCCCGCACCGGCCCCAGTACCGACACCGCCGCCCTGGAACAGGCGATCGCCGAGCCCGGTAACGACCGCTGGCCCTTCGACCTGGCCCGTATCCGGCTCACCTACGGCTCCCATCTGCGCCGTGTCAAACGCACCGCCGACGCCCGCCGGCACCTGGCGGGCGCCTCACAGATCTTCCAGCGCCTTGGAGCCACCCCCTGGGCGGAGCGGGCCGACCGGGAACTACGCGCCACCGGCATCAGTCACTCCACCCCGGCGACCGGCCTGGCCGCCCTCACTCCGCAACAACGCCAGATCGCCCAGCTCGCCGCGGCGGGTCACACCAACAAGGAGATCGCCGCCCGCCTCTTCCTGTCCCCGCGAACGGTCTCCACCCATCTCTACCAGGTCTTTCCCAAACTCGGCATCACCTCCCGCGCCGCCCTCCGCGACGCCCTGGCCGACACCGGGGGTGAGGAACCGGCGGACAGCCGTCGGGGCTGAGAAGGATCTTGATTGCGGCGAGCGAGGCCGCTCCCGGTTCGTGAAGCCTCCTCGGCTCGTTGCCCGGTGCCGGTGCCGGTGCCGGTGCCGGTGCCGGTGCCGGCGTGCGGCGTGCGGCGTGCGGCGTGCGGCGCGGGTCAGGACGGCTGGACTTCGTCGAAGAGGGCGAGGGCCTGGGCGGGGTCCGGGCTCACGAGGCGTTCCAGACCGGCCGCCGTGATCTTCGCCCACCTGCCGGCCCGTGCCCACATCTGTTCCTCGAAGGCGCGGACGGCCTCGTCCAGATCGTCAGGGCCGGGGGCGGTGGCGACGGACTCGGCGAGTTCGGCGCCTTCCAGCATCGCGAGGTTCGCGCCCACCCCCAACGGGGGCATCAGGTGGGCGGCGTCGCCCAGTAGCGTCACCCCGGGGACGTGGGCCCAGGTGTGGGGAACGGGCAGGACGTGGAGGGGGCGGTGGACGAAGGCGGTGCCGTGGCGGAGGAGGTCGAGGACGGGAGCGGCCCAGCCGTCGAACAGGTCCAGCAGGCTTGATCGCACGGCCTCGGCGTCGGCCGGGTCCACGCCCGCGCGCCGGTCCGGGCCCATATGCCGGTCCGGGTTCGTGTGCCAGTCCAGCGGCGCGCGGAACTGGGCGTACACCTTGACGTGGCCGCCGCTGTTGCGCTGGGCGACGAGGTTGCGGTTCACACCGTACACGGCCACGGAACCGTCGCCGATCAGCCGGGCGAGGCCGGGGTGGCGGGTGTCGACGTCGTCCAGGGAGGTCTCGACCGAGGTGACGCCGGTGTAGTGCGGCGTCGCGGACGAGACCGCCGGGCGGACCCGGGACCAGGCGCCGTCCGCGCCGATCACGAGGTCGAATGTCTCCTGCCGCCCGTCCGCGAAACGGACCAGCACGCCGTCCCGGGTTCCCGGCACCACCTCCGTCACGCCCCGCCCCCACCGGACGTCCAGGGGCCCGAGCAGCAGGTCGCGGAGCTGCCCGCGGTCGATCTCGGGATGGGCCCGCTCGTCCGGGCGGGGTTGCCAGTCGCGCAGGACGGTCCCGTCCGTGGCCAGGATGCGCATGGCCTGCCCTTCGGGACGGGACAGCTCCTGGAACCGCTCCAGCAGCCCCGCCTTGTCCAGCGCGAGCTGGCCCAGCTTTTCGTGCAGGTCCAGTGTGCCGCCCGGAGGCCGGGCGTCGGGGGCGGGATCGCGTTCGAGGACGGTGACGGGGTGACCGTGGCGGTGCAGGACGCGGGCGAAGGTAAGGCCGGCGGGGCCGCCCCCGATCACGGCGATACGATGTCTCATGTCAATACACTGTATTTGAGCAATACGGCGTATCGCAACAGTACGATGTAACCCATGACTGTGTGGGACCGGCCTGAGCCGCCGACTCGCCCCGCCCCGCTCGACCGCGAGCGAATCGTTGCCGCCGCCGTCGCGCTGGCCGACGAGGGCGGGCTGGAGGCGGTGTCGTTGCGCAAGGTCGCCGCCCGGCTGGACGTCGGCCCGATGCGGCTGTACGGATACATCTCCACCAAGGAGGAGCTGTTCGACCTCATGGTGGACGAGGTCCACGCCGAGATCCTCCCCGAGGAGCGGCCCGGCGACTGGCGGGAGGCGCTGCGCGTCCGCGCCCACCGCACCAGGCGGGCCGCCCTCCGTCACGAATGGCTCGCCGACCTGCTCGGCGGCCGTCCGAGCCTGGGCCCGAACGCCCTCGCCGTGACGGAGGGCACGCTGGCCGCCCTCGACGGCCTCGCCGACCTCGACACCGTCATGCGCGCCGTGGAGACCGTCGGCGCCTACATCACCGGCGCGATCAGGCGCGAGATCGCGAACCTGCGGGCCGAGCGCGCCACGGGCCTGTCCGAGCGCGACTGGCAGCGCGCCTACGGCCCGCATGTGAGCAGGATGCTGGCCACGGGCCGCTTCCCCGCGCTGGCCAGGGCCGTGCACGACGGCACGGAGGTGGACGCCGAGACGTCCTTCGCGACCGGCCTGGACTGGATCCTCGACGCCGTCGCCGCCAAACTCGCCCGGCCTCCGGCGTAACGCCCGGGATTCCCGGCCCGCATCCCCGGTACCGCACGACCCCGCCGGACCGCGCACCCGCCTGCCCGGCGATCGCCGGCGGATGCCGTGAACTCCACGGCGCGACCGCGCCGGCCACCGGCCCCGACGCGGCGGCCTTCCGGGCCGCCGCGCCTTCACTTTTGGGTTGACCGATTGTCCAATCTTGTGCCTATTGTCACACTACAGGTCCTTCTATATGGTCAGAGGTCATACGACATACGACCTCCCCCCATTCAGGGTCGTCTGTGTATCCTCGCTGGTCAGAAAGGACCGCGCATGGGACTTCGGAGCAACCCCCTCACCGTCGTCCTCGTCTGTGTGGCGTTCGCCGCGATGGCGTGTTCCGGTGAATCCACGACGAAAGGGTCCGACAAGGCCGCTTCAGGACCGTCCGGAACCCTCCGGGTGGCCACTGACACCCCTCCGGACAACTGGGATCCGGCGGACGCGACGCCGCAGGACGTCAATATGCTCTACTACCAGGGACCGTACGACTTCCTGGTGAACACCGACGAGACCGGAAAGATCGTTCCCGGGCTGGCCACGGCCTGGACGCAGAAGCCGGACTCCCTCACCCTCACCCTCCGCCCGGGCGTCACCTTCACCGACGGAACCCCGTTCGACGCGGCCGCCGTCAAGGCCAACCTCGAGCACATCCAGAAGGACGGCATCCCGCCGAACAAGCGCAAGTTCGCGAACGTCACCTCGATCGACGTCGTGAGCCCCACCGAAGTGAAGATCAACTTCAGCCGGCCCACCCCGCAGCTGCTGGACAACCTCGCCCGCCAGCAGGGGCTCATGGCCAGCCCCAAGGCGCTGGCCGACCCGCAAAAGCTCAAGACGAACCCGGTCGGCACCGGCGGCTGGACGCTGGACACCGCCGCGACGATCCCCAACTCCAAGTACGTCTTCACCGCCAACCCCAACTACTGGAACAAGGCGGCCCAGGGCTTCCAGAAGATCGAGATCCACCTCATCGAGGACCAGCAGGCGCGCACCAACGCCCTGATGACCCGCAAGGTCGACTGGATCAACATGGACAACCAGTTCGCCGACCAGGTGAAGGGCGCCGGGTTCGAGGTCAAGGACGCCCCCGGCTTCCCCTACTACCTGCAGATCCTCGACCGCGAGGGCAAGACGGTCCCCGCGTTCAAGGACGCGCGGGTCCGGCGGGCCATGGCGATGGCCATTGACCAGCAGGCCTTCTACAAGGTCACCAACAGCGGCTTCGGCACCCCGTCCAACCAGTGGGCGATCCAGGGGCAGTACGGCTTCGACCCCGGCTACACGGGCCTGGCCTACGACCCCGCCAAGGCGCAGAGCCTGCTGAAGGAGGCCGGGGCCGGCCCGTTCACGTTCACGGTCCCCTCCTACGGCCCCTTCGACGTCAAGAACGAGGCCATCGCCGGGTTCCTCGCCAAGATCGGCATCACCATGAAGCTGGAGACCGCGCAGACCGGCAACCTCTCGGGCGCGGCGGCCAGCGGGAAGTACGCGGCGGCGATCCTGCCCGCGCACGAGACCCACCCGCAGGACTTCTACGAGTCGCGCGTGGCCAAGGGCGCCAGCCTGAACCCGTTCGGCGTCACCGACCCGGCCGTGGACGCGATCATGAAGAAGATCACCGGTGTCGATCCCGCGGCGGACGAGGAGACCTACCGGAAGATGGCGGCCGAGGTCTCCGAGGAGGGCATCGTCATCCCGATCGGCGTGGTGAACTGCACCACGGCCTTCGACGCCAAGAAGATCACCGGCGTCCAGGTCTGGCCCTGGACCTGCGCCAACACCAGGTTCGCCGGGATCAAACCCGCCAATGGCTAAGCTCATCGGCTTCCGCCTGCTGAGCATGGTCCCGCTCCTGCTGGTCATCTCGGTCCTGGTCTTCCTGCTGGCTCACCTGATCCCGGGAAGCGTGGCCGTGGTGCTCCTGGGGAGCGGGGCCAGCCCGGAGGCGATCAAGGAGCTGGAGCACCGCTTCGGCCTGGACCAGCCGCTGCCGGTGCAGTACGGCACCTGGATCGGCAACGCGCTCAGGGGTGACCTGGGGCTGTCGACCCGTTCCCAGGAGAGCGTGCTCAGCGAACTGGGCAACCGGATCCCCGCGACGGTCTCCCTGCTGGCCGGGGCGCTGCTGATCGCGGCCCTGGCCGGGATCGCCGCCGGGATCGCGGCCAGCCTGCGGCCCGGCGGCCCGCTGGACCGCCTCACCACCGTGGGCGCCTCGGCCGCGCTGGCGCTGCCGTCCTTCTGGGTCGGCATCCTGCTCAGCGTCTACGTCGGGGTCCGGCTGGGCTGGCTGCCCGCCGGGGGCTACGTCCCGATATCGGAGGATCCCGGCGGGTGGGCCATGTCGCTCGTGCTGCCCTGGATCGCGCTGGGGCTGCCCTCGGCGGCCGTCATCGCCCGGCAGACCCGCAGTTCGATGATCGTCGTGATGCGCAGTGACTTCATCCGGGCGGCCGTCGCGTGCGGTGTCCCCCCGCGGACGGTGATCCTGCGGCACGCGGTCAGGAACGCGCTCGTCCCGGTCATCCCGGTGATCGGCTTCCAGCTCGTGGTCATCCTGGGCGCGTCGTTCGTCGTCGAGTCGTCCTTCGTCATCGACGGCATCGGCTCCATGGCGATTCAGGCGATCTTCGACAGGGACATCCCGCTGATCCAGGGCACGGTCCTGGCGGTCGCCGTACTCGTGCTCGTGGCCAACCTCCTCGCCGACGTCGCGCTCGGCTGGGTCAACCCGAAGGTACGCTCGTGACGATCCCCGAGGAGCGGCCAGGTTTCTGGCGCAGGCTCATCCGCAACCGGCCGGCCTTCGCCGCCGTGCTGTTCCTGGCCTTCACCGTCGCGGTGGCGCTGCTGGCGCCGTGGATCACGCCGCAGGACCCCGCCGCGCAGGATCTCGCCTCCTCCCTGCAGGGCCCGAGCGGGGCGCACTGGCTCGGCACCGACCAGGTCGGGCGCGACAACCTGGCCAGGCTCATCGCCGGCACCCGCCTGTCGGTCCTGGCCATGCTCCAGTGCATCGCGATCGCGCTGGCCATCGGCATCCCCCTGGGCATGTCCGCCGGGTACGCGGGCGGACGCTGGGAGCGGGTCGTCATGTGGCTCAGCGACCTGGTCTTCGCGCTGCCGGCGATCCTGCTGGTGTTCGGCATCGTGGCGGTGATGGGGGTCAGCCTCGGGCACGCCATGACGGCCCTCGGCCTGGTCTTCAGCACCCGCTACATCGCGCTCGGCCGGACCCTGGTCAAGGCGGCCAGGCAGGAGTCCTACGTCGACTCCGCCCGCGTCGTCGGGCTGGGCGGGCCGGCCATCGTGACCCGGCACATCACCCCCAACATCCTGCGCCCGCTGATCGTGCAGACCTCGGTGCTGCTGAGCGCGATCATCCTGGTCGAGGCCGAGCTCAGCTTCCTCGGGCTGGCGGCCGAGCCCGGCCAGCCGAGCTGGGGGCGCATGCTGCACGACGCGCAGAACTTCTTCGTCCGCCAGCCGTTCCTGCCCGTCCCGCCGGGCCTGGCGGTGACGCTCCTGGTCATCGCGCTGAACCTGGCCGGCGACGGGATCGCCGACGCGCTGGCCAAGCAGGTCCACGGCGCCGTCCCGCCCGCCGGTCGCGCCGCCCGCGCCGCCCGCGCCCGGGTCCGCGAGCGGGTACCCGCCCCGGCCGGTCAGGCGGGCCAGGCCGTCCAGGCCGATCCGGACGCGCTGCTGCGGGTCGAGGGGCTCGAGGTCAGCTTCCCCACCGAGGACGGGGGGCACCTCGTCGTGGTGGACGGCGTCTCCCTGTCGGTACGGCCCGGCGAGACGCTGGGCCTGGCGGGGGAGTCGGGCTGCGGCAAGAGCATGACCGCCTCGGCCATCCTCGGGCTGGTCCCGGCTCCCGGCCGGATCACCGCGGGGCGGGTCTGGCTGGGCGAGCACGAGCTCACCGCCCTGCCCGAGCGCGAGCTTAGGCGGATCAGGGGCCGAGAGATCGGCATGGTCTTCCAGGAGCCCGCCAGCGCGCTGGACCCGGCGATGACGATCGGCCGCCAGATCGCCGAGCCGCTGCGGGTCCACGAGGGGCTCTCACGCAAGGCCGCCCAGGAGCGGGCCGCCGAACTGCTGGCCATGGTCGGGGTCCCCGACCCCCGCGCCCGGCTGCGCGACTACCCGCACCAGTTCTCCGGCGGGATGGCCCAGCGGGTGGTCATCGCCCGGGCGCTGGCGTGCGGGCCGAAGGTCCTGCTGGCCGACGAGCCGACCACGGCCCTCGACGTCACCGTGCAGGGCCAGGTCCTCGACCTGCTGGCCGACCTGCACGACCGGCTCGGCACGGCCGTGGTGTTCGTCACCCACGACCTCGGCGTGGTGGCCGACATCTGCGACCGGGTCGCCGTGATGTACGCCGGGCAGGTCGTGGAGAGCGGGACCTGCGAGGAGGTCTTCGCCCGGCCCTCGCATCCGTACACCGCCGCGCTGATCGCCGCGGCGCCCGGCGGCCAGAGCAGCGGGCGCAACCGTGCGGACCGGCTCGCCACGATCCCCGGGCGGGTCCCGCCCACCTGGGAGTGGACGCCGACCTGCAGGTTCCGCGACCGGTGCGCCTTCGCCGTCGACGCGTGCGCCGAACAGCCCTCGGCGCTGACGGGCGGCGCCCACGCCGTCCGCTGCCTGCGGGCCGCCGAACTGGCTTTGGAGGGCTCCCCGTGAGCGAGCTGCTGCAAGTGGAAGGTCTGTCGGTCCGCTACCCCGGGGGCGGGCTGCTGCGCCGCCGGGAGGGCCGCACCGCGGTGCACGACGTCGGCTTCACCGTCGCGGCGGGCAGGACGTTCGGCCTGGTGGGGGAGTCGGGCTCGGGCAAGTCCACCACGGGCAGGGCCGTCCTGCGGCTGGTGGAGCCGAGCGCGGGCCGCATCGTGTTCGACGGCCGGGAGGTCACCGCCTTCGGGCGGCGTACCCCGGCCTCCTACCGCCGGGACGTCCAGGTCGTGTTCCAGAACCCGATCTCGGCGCTCAACCCGAGCATGACGGTCGAGGAACTGCTCGCCGAGCCGGTGCGGGTGCACCGCGCGGCGAACCGGGCCGAGACGGACGCCGCGGTGGCCGAGCTGCTGGAGCAGGTCGGGCTGGCCGCCTACCACCGCCGCCGCCTGCCCTTCGAGCTGTCGGGCGGGCAGCGTCAGCGGGTGGCCATCGCCCGGGCGCTGGCCGTACGGCCCCGCCTGCTGGTGTGCGACGAGCCGGTCAGCGCGCTGGACGTCTCCACCCAGAGCCAGGTCGTCAACCTGTTCATGGACCTGCAGGCCGAGCTCGGCATCGCCTACATCTTCATCGCGCACGACCTGTCGGTGGTCCGCCACGTCAGCGACGACGTCGGGGTGATGTTCGCCGGCAGGCTCGTGGAGTCCGGCCCGGCCGACCGGGTCTACGACGCCCCCGCGCACCCCTACACCAGGGCGCTGCTGGGCGCGGCGCCCGTGCCCAGCCCGGCACGGCAGCGGGCGGCCCGCGAGCGGCGCAGGGCGCTGCTGCGCTCGGCCGACGCCCCGGCCCCCGCCGGTGGGTGCCCGTTCCAGAACCGCTGCCCGTCGGTCATGGACGTGTGCCGGACCCTGACCCCGTCCCCCGTCCCGGTGGCGGCCGGCGGCACGGTCGCCTGCCACCTGGAGCAACCCCTCAGGAGTCTCGATGCCCAGCTCACCTGACCTGATCCTGGTCAACGGGCTCGTCCGCACGATGGACGAGCGCGGCACCGCGCAGGCGGTGGCGGTCGCCGGCGGCCGCGTCACCGCCGTCGGGTCCACCGCGGAGATCGCCGCCCTGCGGGTACCGCAGACCGAGGTCGTGGATCTGGCGGGCCGCACGCTGCTGCCCGGCATCCACGACGGGCACATCCACCTGGCCGACTGGTCCCTGCGGCGGGCGCCGTACTCGGTCGACCTGTCGGAGGCGGCCTCGCTGGCCGACGTGCGCGCGGCGGTGCGGGCGGCCGCCGCCCGGACCGGGGCGGGGGGCTGGATCCGGGGGCACGGCTGGTACGAGGGGCGCATCGCCGAGCTGGCCGGCCGGCCGCCGACCCGCCACGACCTCGACGAGGTGAGCCCGGACCATCCGGTCGTGCTCGGCCACTTCTCCGAGCACGGCGTCTGGGCCAACACCGCCGCGCTGCGGCGCTGCGGGATCGGCGAGGACGGCACCGGAATGCTGCTGGAGACCGACGCCGACCTGGTGCTGTCGCGGATGCCCGAGCCGACGCCCGCCGAGCGGGACGCGGCGCTGCGGGAGGCGGCCGGGCAGCTCAACCGGCTCGGCGTGACCAGCGTGACCGACCCGATGGTCTCCCCGGAGCTGACCGGCCTCTACCTGCGCGCCCGCAACGCCGGATCGCTGAGCGTGCGGGTGAACATGCTGCTGCACTGGACGGGGCTGGCCCGGCCGAACTCGGTGGAGGAGCTGGAGCGGGCGCTGACCTACTGCGGCGTCTCCAGCGGCCTGGGCGACGAGTGGCTGCGGGTCGCCGGGTGCAAGCTCTTCGCCGACGGCGTGCCCGCGCTGCTGACCGCGTGGACCTGGCGCCCCTACGCCGACGGGTGCCTGGGCGGCCTGGTCGTCGACGGCGACAGCGACGAGGAGCGCTACGACGAGCTGATCACCATGATCCGGATGCTGCACGGGCGCCGCTTCCAGGTCCAGGTGCACGCCACCGGCGACCGGGCCTGCGACGCGGCCATGGACGGGTTCGCCGCCGCCCAGCGCGACGATCCGTGGCCGCGGGCGCGCCACGCCATCATCCACGCCAACCTGCTGAGCAAGGCGACCGCCGAGCGGATGGCCGAGCACGGCTTCCCGGTCAACATCAACTCGCTGATCAAGTGGACGGTCGCCGACAAGCTCGAAGGCCTCTACGGCGACGAGCGCGCCGGATACACGATGCCGGCCAGGACCCTGATCGACGCCGGGGTGCACCTGGCCGACACCTCCGACGCGCCCGTGGTCGAGCCCGACTGGCGGCGCGCGGTGGAGTTCCTGGTGCTGCGCGAGGCCCGGGGCTCGGGCCGGGTCAGCGGCCCCGACCAGCGCATCGGCCGTGAGGAGGCGCTGCGCGCCTGGACCGCGGAGGCGGCCTACCAGGAGGGCACCGACCACCTCAAGGGCACGGTCACGCCGGGCAAGCTGGCCGACTTCGCCGTGCTCGGGGCCGACCCGATGGCGGTGGACGCGCACGAGCTGCACGCGCTTCCGGTGGAGATGACCTTCGCCGGCGGCGAGCTGATCCACGGATGACAGCGACGACCACGACGGACGACTCCGACGATCAAGGAGGATCGACATGACTTCTCGCGGTGAGAACGCGGATCCGCAGGCCGATCTGCAGGCCGATCTGCAGGCCAAGGCCCGAGACCATCTGTGGCCCCACTTCGGGTCGCTGGCCGCGCTGCGGGCCAAGGGGCTGCCGGTCATCACCCGGGGCGAGGGCTGCCACGTCTGGGACGACCAGGGCAGGCGCTACCTCGACGCGCTGGCCGGGCTGTTCGTCGTCCAGGCCGGGCACGGCCGCGACGAGATCGTCGAGCGCGGCGCCGAGCAGGGCAGGCAGCTGGGCTACTTCCCGATCTGGAGCTACGGTCATCCGCCGGCGATCGAGCTGGCCGCGCGGCTGGCCGAACACGCCCCCGGCGACCTCAACCGGGTCTTCTTCACCACGGGCGGCTCCGAGGCGGTGGAGACGGCCTGGAAGCTGGCCAGGCACTACTTCAAGGTGATCGGGCAGCCGCAGCGCTACAAGGTGATCTCCCGGACCCGCTCCTACCACGGCACCACGCTGGGGGCGCTGTCCATCACCGGGGTGACGGCGCTGCGCTCGCCGTACGAGCCGATCACGCCGGGCGCCTACCACGTGGCCACGACCAACAGCTACCGGTCGGCCTTCCCCGACGAGATCACCGCCGACCCCGAGGCCTTCGCCAAGGCCTGCGCCGACTCCATCGAGCAGGCGATCGAGGCCGAGGGGCCCGAGACGGTGGCGGCGGTGTTCCTGGAGCCCGTGCAGAACTCCGGCGGCTCCTTCACCCCGCCGCCGGGATACTTCGCGCGGGTGCGGGAGATCTGCGACCGGTACGGGGTCCTGCTGGTCAGCGACGAGGTGATCTGCGCCTACGGGCGCCTGGGGCACATGTTCGGCTGCGAGCGCTACGGTTACGTGCCCGACATGATCACCAGCGCCAAGGGGCTGACCAGCGGGTACGCGCCGCTGGGCGCGGTCCTGGTGAGCGACAGGATCGCCGAGCCGTTCACCGAGCCCGGTGTGGTCTTCACCCACGGCCTGACCTTCGCCGGTCATCCGGTCAGCTGCGCGGTGGCGCTGGCCAACCTCGACGTCTTCGAGCGCGAGGACCTGCTGGGCAACGTCCTGGCCCACGAGGACGATCTGCGCGGGCGGATGGAGAGCCTGCTCGATCTGCCGATCGTGGGCGACGTGCGGGGCGCGGGGTACTTCCTGTCGCTGGAGCTCGTCAAGGACAAGGCCAACAAGTCGATCAAATTCACCCAGCAGGAGTCCTCGGCGCTCATCCGCGGCCACCTGGGGCCCAAGCTGTACGAGGCCGGGATCATCTGCCGCGCCGACGACCGGGGCGAGCCGGTCATCCAGCTCGCGCCGCCGCTGGTGATGGGGCCGGAGGGGTTCGCCGAGATCGAGAAGATCCTGCGGCCGGTGCTGGCCGAGGCGTGGACGCACATCAACGGCTAGACGCCCGCCCCCGGATTCCCGCGGAAAGGGGTCCGGGGGCATTCCCTGAACGCACGAATAGAATTAGTATGACGTCTGACGTCTTATCCTTCGGGGACGGAGTGAGGATGAACCACCCCTCGGTGTGGATCCAGGAACTCACCTGGCAGGAGGTCGAGACCTACCTGGCACACGACAAGGTCGCCCTGGTGCCGATCGGCAGCACCGAGCAGCACGGCCCCGCCGGCGTGCTCGGCGTCGACTCCTACGTCGCGATCACCCTGGCCGAGGACACGGCCACCAGAACCGGAGTGCTGTGCACGCCGCCGATCTGGTTCGGCGACTCCTCCCACCACTCGGGCTTTCCCGGCACCATCAGCATCCGCACGGAAACACTCGTCGCGCTCGTGCGCGACGTGTGCCGCAGCCTGGCCCGGCACGGCTTCACCCGGATCGTCCTGATCAACGGGCACAAGGGCTCCAACCTCCCGGCACTGGTCACCGCCGTGCGCTCGCTGCACGAGGAGGAACTGCCCCAGGTCATGTTCGCCGTGGCCGACCCGCTGCACCTGGCCAGGTCGGCCGCGCCGACCATCAAGGAGACCAACGAGCACCACTGCGGCGAGCTGGAGCTGTCCCACGTCCACCACCGCTTCCCCGGCATGGTCCGGATGGACCGGCTGACCGGCGCGGGCGTCGACTTCGGCGCCGTGTTCGGCGGATTCGTCGGCGACGACCTGTTCGGCCCGGCCCCGGACGGGGTCGAGATCATGTGGACCGGCGCCGAGCAGCGGGCCTTCGCCCCCACCGGCAGCTTCAGCTCCTCCCTCGGCGTGACCGAGGAGAAGGGCGAGGCCTACCACGAGCACATCGTGGCCAGGCTGTGCGAGCTGGTCGAGTGGATGCGCGGCTACGACGGGCCGATCGGGGCCGGGCGATGAACGAGCTCCACACCGGCGTCCTGGTCGTCGGCGCGGGCGCCGCCGGGGTCTACGCGGCGCTGGAGGCCACCCGCCTGGGCGCCGAGGTCTGCCTGGTGGACAAGAGCATGGTCGGCATGGGCGGCGCGACGATCATGGCCCAGATGACCGTGGCCGCCGCGCTCGGCCACCAGGAGGACGACGCCGCCGAACTGCACTACGCCGACACCGTCGCCGGCGGCAGGGGACTGGTGCACGAACCGCTCGCCGAACTTCTGTGCGAGGACGCGCCCCGGCGGATCCTGGAGACCAGGGCCATGCGGGTGAACTGGGCGGCCGACGGCGACCGGCTCCGGCAGGTCACCGCCCCCGGCCACAGCCGCAGGCGCTGCTGCTACGTCGACGTCCTGGCCACCGGGACGGGCGTGATGAAGGGAATGCGGGCCGAGCTGCGCCGGCGCGGCGTCACCCGCCACCAGAACCTCTTCGTCACCCGCCTGATCACCGACGGCCAGGGCGGGGTCGCCGGCGCGGCCGCCCTGGACGTCGCCACCGGCCAGACGGTCGCGCTGTGGGCGGGCGCGGTGGTGCTGGCCGGCGGCGGCCTCACCGAGATGTACCTGCGCAACTCCGCCTCGGTGAACATGACCGGCGACGCCTACGCGCTCGGCCTGGAGGCCGGCGCCGAACTGGTCGACTTCGAGATGGTGCAGTTCTTCCCCATCGCCAACCTCGCCCCCCGCACCATCGGCCTGGACCCCATCATGTGGGACCCGTTCCGCTACAAACTCGGCGGCAGGCTGCTCAACGGCGACGGCGAGGAGTTCGTCGGCAACTACACCGGCGTCGCCGACGAGGGCAGCTACACCGCCACCCGCGACCAGGTCAGCTACGCCATCCTCAAGGAGGTCGAGGCCGGCCGCGGCTCGCCCAGCGGCGGCGCGTGGCTCGACTTCACCGACCTGCCCGCCGAGCAGATCCACGCCGCCTTCCCGCCCGTCGTCGACAAACTGCTGGCCCAGGGCATCGACCTCACCAAACGCGCCGTCGAGGTGGCCCCCACCGCGCACTACACGATCGGCGGGCTGCGCGTCGGCACCGACATGCGCACCCGCGTGCCCGGCCTGCTGGCCGCCGGGGAGGCCGTCGGCGGCCTGCACGGCGCCAACCGGCTGTCGGGCAACGCCATCAGCGAGGCGTTCGTGTTCGGCGCGCGCGCCGGAAACAGCGCCGCCGACGACGCCAGGGCCCGCGGCGAATCCCGCCCGGACCGCGTGGCCGCCGAGCGGATGGCCGAGGCCCGCGCGCGGATCGCGGAGGTCCGCGGCAGGAACGCCGGAAGCGGCGTCTTCCTGCCCGGCCTGCGCACCCGGCTGCAGCGCACCATGTGGACGCTGGCGGGCCCCTTCCGCACCGAGGGGAAGCTGACCGAGGCCGCCGCCGAACTCGCCGACATCACCACCGCCCTGGGCGAGGCCCAGGTGGGCGAGCAGCATGCCTACAACCTCGAATGGGTTGAATGGTGGGAGATGCGGATGATGCTCCGCAACGCGGAGGCGATCAGGATCGCCGCACTGGAACGCCGCGAGAGCCGGGGAGCCCACCAGCGGGAGGACCACCCGCACACCGACCCCGCCTACGCCCGCACCTCCGTGGTGACGGCCGAGAACGGCACGCTCACCCACCGCTTCACGCCCGTCCCGCGCCGCGGCGCCGTACCCGAGGGAGAGCCCTGTGAGACTGGAAGTGACTCGCGCTGACGGCGCGGGCACCCGCGTCGAGACCTACGAGGTGCCCGAGTTCGAGGGGATGACGGTCCTGGACGCCCTCAACTGGGTGCGCGAGCACGTCGACCCCTCGCTCGCCTTCCGCTTCTCCTGCCGCTGCGCCAACGCGTGCAAGGAGTGCCTGGCCGTGGTGAACGGCGAGCGCACCTACACCTGCACCGTGGCGGCGACCGGCACCGTGACCGTCGAACCGCTCGGCCACAAACCGCACGTCCGCGACCTGGTGGTGAAGCTGTGACGGCGGCGGCGGCGCGCCCGCCGAGGATCGTGGTGGCCATCACCGGCGCCACCGGCGTCGTCTACGGCGTGCGCACCCTGCAGACGCTGGCCGCGCTGGGCGCCGAGACCCACCTGGTGGTCAGCAGGCACGGCGCGCTCACCCTGCGCGCCGAGACCGACTACACCCTGGACGACCTGCGCTCCCTGGCCACGCACGTGCACCCCGCCGGCGACGTCGGCGCCTCCATCGCCAGCGGCTCCCACCGCTTCGACGGCATGATCATCGCACCGTGCACCGTCAAGACGCTCTCCGGCCTCGTCAACGGCTACGCCGACAACCTGGTCACCCGGGCGGCCGACGTGACCCTCAAGGAGGGCCGCAAACTGGTGATCGTGTTCCGGGAGACCCCGCTGCACCTGGGACACCTGCGGCTGCTGACGGCCGCCGCCGAGATGGGGGCCACGGTCTTCCCGCCCATGCCCGCGTTCTACCACCGGCCGGACTCCATCGATGAGATCATTTACCACACCGTAGGCAGGGTCCTCGATCAGTTCGGCTTCGAGATCCCGATGGACCGCTGGACCGGCCTGCGCCCAGACAGAGACCGCCCCTCCGACCGGCTCCAGACCTCCGCCTGCCCCACGACCGATGTTTGACGTCAGTCCTCTCGGGGCCGGGATGTCCCGCCGCGACGACACGGGCGGCCACCACAAGGAGGAACCACCGTGGCACCACGCGGCGTGAGCCGGGACCTGGAACAACTCGCCGAGGGCCGGCCCATCATCACCGACGCCTACCACCAGGTCAAGGCACGGCTGTCGGAACTGGTCGAGAAGATGGCGGACTCCGGAAAACTCCGCCTCCCCTCCGAAGACCAGCTCGGAGCCCTGCTCGGCGTCAGCCGCCCCACCGTGCGCTCGGCCCTGCTGTCACTGCAGAAGGAGGGCAAGGTCCAGCGCCTGCACGGCCGGGGCACCTTCATCAACAAGTACGCCCTGCGCATCCGGGCCAACGTGGGGGAGGACCGGCCCTTCCTCGAACTGCTGACCCGCCTCGGCTACACGGCCACGCTGCGGACGCTGTCGCTGCGATCGGTGACGCTGTCGGGACACATCGCCGAACGCCTGGAGGTCAACCCCGACACCGAGGGATGCGCGATCGAGCGGCTGTTCGAAGCCGACGGCCGGCCCGCGGTGCTCAGCGTCGACTACGTCCCCGCCCGGCTGCTGAACGCGCCGATCGACGACGTCCACCCGATGAACTCGACCTTCGAGTTCCTGGAGGTCCACACCGGCCACCAGGTGCAGTACTCCGTGGCCGAACTGATCCCCGTGGTACCGGACGAGACCGTGGCCCGGCACCTGAACATCGACCGGCAGCAGGCGCTGCTGCTCATGCGCCACCTCCACCTCAACGACGACCAGCGGCCCGTCGCCGTCACCGAGGCCCACGTCAACGACGCGTTCCTGCGGTTCTCGGTCGTCAGGACCTATGTGGGCGCATAACCCGCCCCCCTAGCGAAGGATCACAATGAGCAAGGACCTGAGAAGCTTTCTGGCCGAGGTGGTCACCCACCTGCCGGGCGGCCTGCGGCGCGTGGACAGCGCGGTCGACCGCCGCTTCGGCATCACCGCCTACGGTGCCGACGCGGAGAAGCGGCACGAGTTTCCGGCCTTCCTCTTCACCAACGTGACCGGCAGCGACGTGGCCTGCGTCAGCAACCTGCTGGCCACCCGCGAACGCATGGCGCTGGCCCTCGGCACCACGGTCGAGGAGCTCATCACCGGAGTCACCCGGCAGCGCCAGGAGCACCCGCCGGTCGAGGTGGACGCCGCAAGCGCCCCCGTCAAGCAGATCGTCTGGCGCGGCGACGAGGTGGACCTGCGCAGGCTCCCCATCCCCGTCCACAACGAACTGGACGGGGGACCGTTCCTCACCGCCGCCGCCGCGCTCATGCGCGACCCCGAATCCGGGCGCGTCAACGCCGGCATCTACCGCCACCACGTCTACGACGACCGGCACATGGGCGTGTGGTTCTTCGGCTCCCACCACGGCGGCACCATCCACCGCCGCTACGCCGAACGCGGCGAGCCCACCCCCGTCGCGATCGTCATCGGCCACCACCCGGCCTTCCTCATGGGCGCGGTCTCCCGCGTCCCCGGCATCGGCGGCGAATACGAGGCCGCCGGCGCCTTCCTCGGCGAATCCGTCGAGGTCGTCCGGGCCGAGACCAGCGACCTGCCGGTACCCGCCCGCGCCGAGATCGTCCTGGAAGGGGTGATCCTGCCGGGCGAGACACGCGAGGAGGGCCCCTTCGCCGAATGGCCCGGCCACTACGTGGGCGGCGGCCCCAAGCCCGTCATCCGCATCGACGCCGTGACCATGCGCCGCGACGCGATCTTCCAGGACATCCAGGCCTCCGGCTACGAGCACCGCCTCATGGGCGCCCTGCCCAGGATCGCCAGCATCCACCGCAACGTCAGCCAGGTCATCCCCGGCCTCAAAGCCGTCAACGTGCCGACCTACGCGCGGATGCACTGCTACCTGTCGATCCGCAAGGAACAGGACAACGACCCGGTGCGCGCCGCGTTCGCCGCGCTCAACACCGAACCGGAGAATCTGCGCATGGTGGTCGTGGTCGACGACGACATCGACATCGACGACGAGCGCGAGATGGCCTGGGCCATCGGCACCCGCTTCGACGCCGCCCAGGACCTGCTGGTCGTGCCCACCTGGAACGGCCCCGGCGGCCTGCTGCCCACCAACTGGAGCTACGACGCCGAAGGCGGCCGCAGCGCCCGCCGCTCCTCCGCCGTGATCATCGACGCCACCAAACCGGCCCCGCCCGTGGTCTTCCCGGTGCGCGCCAGAGTCCCCCAGGCCGCCGTCGCCGCGGCCGGCCTGGACGAGACCCTGGCCGTGACGGCACTGAAGGAGCTGCCGTGGCTCGCCTAGCACTCACCATGGCCTGCGGCGACTACGACCGCGTCCAGGCGCTGCGCACCGGCCGCGTCACCCCCGAGGGCATCGACCTCAACCTCCTGCCACTGGAGCCCGAGGAGTGCTTCTGGCGGATGCTGCGCTTCGGGGAGTTCGACATCGCCGAGATGTCCCTGTCCAGCTACTGCATCGCCAGGGCCAAGGGAGACGACAGGTTCGTGGCGATCCCCGCCTTCCTGTCCCGCAGCTTCCGCCACTCCTCGATCTACCTGCGCTCCGGCGCCGGCATCGGCGACCCCCGCGACCTCGCCGGACGCCGCATCGGCGTCCCGGAGTACCAGATGACCGCCTCGGTGTGGACCAGAGGCCTCCTGCACGACGACTACGGCGTCGAGGCCTCCTCCGTCACCTGGCGCACCGGCGGCCTGGAACAGCCCGGCCGGGCCGAACGCCAGCCCCTGACCCTGCCCTCCCACCTGAGGGTCGAACCGGTGGCCGCCGACAGGACACTGATCGACGAACTCCTCGACGGCGAGATCGACGCCATCATGGCCCCGCGCATCCCCTCGGCCTTCCGCCGCGGCGAGCCCGCCATCGGCCGCCTGTTCCCCGACTACGCCGCCCGCGAACTGGACTACTTCCAGCGCACCGGAATCTTCCCGATCATGCACCTGGTGGTGATCCGCGCCGACGTCCACGCCCGCCACCCCTGGGTCGCCCAGAGCGTCTACAAGGCGCTGACCGAGGCCAAACGCCTCGCCCTCGACGGCATCACCGCCGCCCCCGCGCTGCGCCACACCATGCCGTTCCTGCTGGACGCCCTGGAACGGCAGGAGGCCGTCTTCGGCCCCGACCCCTGGCCCTACGGCGTCGCCGCCAACCGCCCCGCGCTGGAGACCTTCACCCGCTACCTCGTCGAACAGGGCCTGACCACCGAAAAACCCGACATCGACCACCTTTTCGCCCCCAGCACCCTGGCCGAGTCCCGGATCTGACGGAGGACAGATGATCGACCTACGCGTCAACGGCACCCCCTACACGGTCGACGGCTCCCCCCTGCGGCCCCTGGCCGGCGTACTGCGCGAGGAACTGGGCCTCACCGGCACCAAACTCGGCTGCGAGGCCGGAGACTGCGGCGCCTGCACCGTCCTGCTGGACGGCCAGGCCGTCGCCTCCTGCCTGCTGCCCGCGGTACGGGCCGAAGGAAAGACCGTGACGACCGTGGAGGGCCTCGGCGCCCCCGGACACCCCCACCCCCTGCAGGAGGCGTTCAAACGGCACGCCGCCAGCCAGTGCGGATTCTGCATCCCGGGCATCCTGATGGCCGCGACCGAGATCGTGGCCCGCCCCGGACCGCTGACCAGGGCCGACGTCGTCGCGGGCCTCACCGGCAACCTGTGCAGGTGCACCGGCTACGCCGCCGTCATCGACGCCGTCCTCGACGCCCACGCCCAACTGCACCCCGCCGCCCAGACGCAGGAGACCACCGCGACACCCGGAGCCCCCGATGCGTGAGCCCCGCTGGGTGGGACGCGACGTCCCGCAGATCGACACCGACGACAAACTCAGCGGCGCCACCGCCTACCTCGGAGACCTGGCACTGCCGCGGATGCTGCACGGCGCCATCGTGCGCAGCCCCGTCCCGCACGGCCGGATCAGGGGCATCGACCTCACCCGGGCCCGCAAGGTCCCCGGAGTACAGGCGGTGGTGACCGCCGCCGACGCACCCCACGTCGCCTTCGGCCCCTACACCCCCGACTGGGAGATCCTCGCCCGCCACAAGGTGCGCTTCGTCGGCGACGAGGTCGCCGCCGTCGCCGCGACCACCCCGGAGGCGGCCCGCGAGGCCGCCGCCCTGGTCACCCTCGACATCGAGGAACTGCCCGCGGTCTTCGACCCCGCGCTCGCCCTCGCCGAAGGAGCCCCGGTCATCTGGGACGAGCACCCCGACAACGTCTCCACGCTGTTCACGATCGAACGCGGTGACGTCACGGCCGCCTTCGACCGCGCCGACCTCGTCTTCGAGGACACCTACGCCACCAACCGCATCTACCACGCCTACCTGGAACCCATCGGCGCCATCGCGGCCTACGAACACGGCTCCTACCTGATGCACGTGCCCACCCACATCCCCTACCGGGCACGCCTGACCTACGCCGCCGCCCTCGGAGTCGACGTCGACCGCGTCCGCATCGTCGTCCCGCCGATCGGCGGCAGCTTCGGCGCGAAATACGAGATGAACACCCCCCTGATCGCGGCACTGCTCGCCCGGCAGGCAGGACGGCCCGTACGCATCCTGTTCGACCGGGAGGAGGACGCCGCCGTCGCCCACCCGCGGCCACCCTTCGTCTTCCAGCACCGCATCGCCGTCGGCTCCGACGGAACCTTCCTCGGCAGGCAGACCGACGTGATCGGGGTCGCGGGCGCCCGCACCTACTGGTCACCCACGGTCGTCGCCACCGCCGTGCACCGCGTCGACTCCCTGTACCGCTTCGGCGCCATGTCCGGCAGGGGACGCCTGATCTACACCAACGAGAACCCCACCACCTGCATGCGCGGCTTCGGCAACGCCGAGGCGCTGTTCGGCATCGAGCAGATGATCGACGACATCGCCGCGAAACTCGGCCACGACCCGGTCGACATCCGGCTGCGCAACGCCGTCCGCGAGGGCGAGACCACCATCCACGGCTGGCACATCAGCTCCTCGAAACTGCCGCAGTGCATCGAACGCGTCCAGCGGATGTCCGGCTACCCCCACCGCCCCCGAACCCCCGCCGAAGCCACCGGCACCCCCGGGGGAGTGGCGCGGGGAATGGGACTGGCCATCGGCCACCACGTCTCCGGCTACCGCACCATCCTCGGCGACTACGACGGCTCCTCGGCCTTCCTGCGGCTCGGAGCCGACGGCGACGTGTCGCTGTACGTCGGGGAACCCGACATCGGCCAGGGACAGCGCACCGTCCTGGCCCAGATCGTGGCCGAGAAACTGGGCCTCGACCCCGGCCGGATGTCCGTGCACGGCGTCGACTCGGCACTGAGCCCGGCGGCCGTCGGCACCCTCGCCTCCCGCGCCACCACCATGGCCGGAATGGCCACCCTCGCCGCCGCCGACGACGCCCGCGCCAAACTCACCGCCTTCGCCGCCGCGCACTGGGGCATCCCCGCCACCGACGTCACCTTCGACGACGGCGTCCTGACCGGAACCGGAACCACCCTGCCGGTCCGGGAGGCACTGCGCCTGTACGGCGTGGCCAACTGCGGGCTCCCGCTGCTGGCCACAGGAGTGCACCACCCGCCCACGACGGTCCCCGACAAGGACAAATACGGCAACCCATCGGCCGCCTACCCCTTCGCCGCCCACGTCGCCGAGGTCGAGGTAGACCTCGCCACCGGCCAGGTCACCGTCACCGGCTACTGGGCCGCCCACGACAGCGGCACCGTCATCAACCCCGCCACCGCCCGCGGCCAGGTGATCGGAGCCGTGGCACAGGGCATCGGCTGGGCGCTGATGGAGGACGTCGTCCTGCGCGACGGAGTGGTGCGCAACCCCAACTTCCTCGACTACCGCATCCCCGGCGCCGGAGACATCCCCGACGTCCAGGTCGAGTTCGTCGACGGCTACGAACCCAACGGCCCCTACGGCGCCAAAAGCGTCGCCGAGGCGGCCATCAACCCGGTCGTCGCCGCCATCGCCAACGCCGTGCACAACGCCACCGGCCACCGCTTCCACGAACTGCCCATCACCGCCGAACGGGTCTTCTGGCGGCTGCACGGCACCGGACCGAACGTAGGGAGCCCCGCATGACACCCGCCACGCCGTTCGCCACGCCGTTCGCCACACGGTCCGCCCCGGCACCCACCGCCACACCCGCCTACCTGCGGCCCGCCACGGTGGGGGAGACGGTCGGCCTGCTCACCCGCCACCCCGGAGCCCACCTGCTGGCCGGCGGAAGCGACCTGATGAACGAACTACGGCTCGGCCTCCTGCCCCCGGCCACCGTGATCGACACCGCCGACCTGCCCGAACTACACGTCCTGTCGGCCGACGGCGACATCGTCCTGGGAGCCGGGATCACGATGCGCCACCTGCTGACCGCCTTCCCCCCGGCGGACGGGCGCCTGCGGGCCCTGCGGCAGGCCGCCGACCTGCTCGGCGGACGGCAGATCCAGGCCGTGGCCACCCTCGGCGGCAACATCTGCCACGCCTCACCCGCCGCCGAGACCGCCCCGCCCCTGCTCGTCCACGACACCCTGGCCAGGATCGCGGGCCCCCACGGCGAACGGACCATCCCCGTCGCCGACCTGTGGACGGCGCCACGCCGTACCAGCCTGACCTCCGGCGAGATCCTGCTCGACCTGCGCATCCCGGCCGCCTGCGCCACCCGCCCCTCGGCCTACCGCCGCATCGAACTGCGCAGATCCGTCGACATCGCCGTGGTCAGCGCCGCCGCCGCCCTGGAGACGCACGACGGGACGATCCACGCCGCACGCCTGGCGCTGGGCGCCGCCGGGCCCGTGCCGTTCCGCGTGCCGGAGGCCGAACGGCTCCTGACCGGCGTCGAACTCACCCTCGACGCCGACGGCGCCCCCACGGGCCCACTCGCCACCGCCCTGGCACAGGCGGCCCAGGCCTGCACGGCCGCCGCCCGCCCCATCTCCGACGTCCGTTCCGGCGCCGAGTACCGCCGGCAGATGACCGCCGTCGTCGCCCGCCGAGCCCTCGAGGCCGCAGCCAGAAAGGTGTCTCCATGACCGTCCACCACACCGAACTGCTCATCGACGGCCAGTGGACCCCCGCCTCCGGCGGAGCCGTCTTCGACGTGCTCAACCCGGCCACCGAACAGATCATCGCCAAGGTCGCCTCCGCCGCCGCCGCCGACGTGGCCCGGGCGGTACAGGCCGCCAGAGCGCAGTTCGACGGGGGAGCCTGGTCACGCCTGAGCGGGGCCGAACGGGGCAGGCTGCTCAACCGCCTCGCAGACCTGATCGAACGCGACGCCGACGAACTGGCCCGCCTGGAGAGCCTGGACGTCGGCAAACCGCTCGGCGAGGCCCGCATGGTCGACCTCAACAGCGCGATCGGCACCTTCCGCTACTTCGCCGGCTGGGCCGACAAGATCGAAGGCCGGGCCGTACCCACACCCGGCTTCCGGGGACGGCCCACCCACGCCTACACGATCCGCGAGCCCCTGGGCGTCGTCGGCGTCATCACCCCGTGGAACGCCCCCATCATGATCGCCGCCTGGAAGCTCGCCCCCGCCCTGGCGGCCGGCTGCACGCTCGTGCTCAAACCCGCCGAGGACGCGCCGCTGAGCACGCTGCACCTGGGCGCGCTCATCCAGGAGGCCGGATTCCCGCCCGGCGTCGTCAACCTCGTGCCCGGCCTGGGAACCGAGGCCGGCGCCGCCCTCACCGCCCACCCGGACGTCGACAAGATCACCTTCACCGGCAGCCCCGAGGTGGGACGGCAGGTCCAGCGCACCGCCGCCGACACCTTCAAACGGGTCACCCTCGAACTCGGCGGCAAATCCCCGCAGATCATCCTGGCCGACGCCACCGTCGAGGACGCCGTCCGCGGCGCGGCCCGCGGCCTGTTCGCCAACCAGGGCGAGGTCTGCGCGGCCGGCACCCGGATCCTGGTCCACCGCTCGCTCCACGACGAGGTGGTCACCGGACTGGCCGAGGCCGCCCGGGCCGTCAAACTCGGCGACCCGTTCGACCCCGCCACCACGATGGGCGCGCTGATCAGCGCACGGCACCGGGAACGGGTGCTCGGCTACGTGGAGGCCGGACGCCGCGAGGGCGCCACCCTCGCCGCCGGAGGCGGGCGGCCGGACGGGCCCGGCTTCTTCGTCCAGCCGACCGTCTTCACCGGCGCCTCCCCGGACATGACGATCGCCCAGGAGGAGATCTTCGGCCCCGTCGGCACCGTACTCGCCTTCGACGACGTCGACGAGGCCGTCCGGATCGCCAACGGCACCCGCTACGGCCTGGCCGCCACCGTCTGGACCCGCGACGTCACCCTCGCCCACGACCTGGCACGCCGCATCCGCGCCGGCTCGGTCTGGGTGAACTGCTGGGGCGTCATCGACCCCCGCCTGCCCTGGGGCGGCGTCAAGCACAGCGGCATCGGCCGCGACCTGGGCGCCTCGGCCCTGGACGCCTACACCGAGGACAAGGCCGTCACCGTCCTGCTGTGAACGGCACCCGCCACGTCACAGACGACACCGCACAGACGACACCGTGACGACACCGTGACGACACCGTGCCCCCTTGCCGCGACCGGCCGCGGCAAGGGGGCACGGCCTTTCAACACCCCGGCGGATTCACGACCGTCGGAAGGAAAGGCGGTGGCGGGTACCGGCGTCCGGTACCCGCCACGGGGCGTTTGGGCCGCTGAACCCCCCGCCCCGGCAGGCGGGGCGGGGGAGCGGGGAGGTCACCCGATGCGCCAGGTGTCCCCCGACAGCAACAGCTCGGTGAGGTCCCCCGGGCCGTACCGTGTGACGGCCGCCCGCACCTGCCCGGCCATCAGTTCGTCGTAGGAGGGGCGCTTCACGCTGCGGAAGACGCCGATCGGGACGTGCTCGAAGGCGGGCTCGTCGAGGCGGGACAGTGCGAAGGCCAGGGAGGGGTCGGGGCGGTGCACGT
>NZ_JBFBCF010000014.1:0-226703 GCF_040683035.1 Streptosporangium sp. NPDC051022
GGTCGTCGAGGTCGCGGGCCGGCAGGGTGAGGCCGCGTGGGGCATGCCCCTGCCCGAGGAGCTCCGCAAGGGCCTCGACTCCCCCGCCCCGGTGTTGATCGTTCCCGGTCAGCGGGGGTCGCGCGCCGACGCGCGGCAGGTCACGTTTTCATTTCTTGACCCCAGGATTTGTATCCTCAAGGCATGGCGAAGAAGCCCGAAGACCAAGAGCGCCCGGGGCGCGTCAAGCAGTTCCGTATGATCGCGCAGATCATCAAACAGGCGAACCCCAAGGGAATGCCGATCGTCTACGCGTCCGCGCTCGGCACACTCGTGCTGTGTGTCGTGATCGGCCTGGTCACCGGGCTGGTGTGGTACCTCCTGTTCATCGGGATCATGCTGGCCCTCACCGTCGGCCTGGTGGTGTTCGGCCAGCTTGCCCAGAAGGCGCAGTACTCCATGCTGCACGGCCAGCCGGGCGCCGCCGCCGCGATCCTGCAGGGCATGCGCGGCACCTGGGAGGTCACCCCCGCCGTCGCGGTCAACCGCGACCAGGACATCGTGCACCGGGTCATCGGATTCCCGGGTGTGATCCTGGTCTCCGAGGGGCCGGGCACCCGGGTGCAGAAGATGCTGGTGGCCGAGAAGAAGCGCGTCCAGCGGGTCGCGCTCGACATCCCGGTCTACGACGTCCAGTCCGGTGACGGCGAGGGGCAGATCCCCATCGCCAAGCTGCAGCGGCACCTGATGAAGTTGCCCCGCAACCTCAAGAAGCCCGCGGTCTACGAGGTCAACAACAGGCTCAAGGCCCTCCCGCAGACGCTGCCGATGCCCAAGGGCCCGCTGCCGCGTGGCGCGCGGATGCCCCGTCCCAAGATGCGCTGATGAACGTCTCGGGGATCGACCGGCGCCGCGTGGGCGCCGTGGAGACCTCGCGCGCCAACCGCGGCTGGTGGGACGGCGCCGCCGACGACTACCAGGCCGAGCACGGGGATTTCCTGCGTGACTCCGGTTTCGTCTGGTGCCCGGAGGGGCTCGACGAGGCCGACGCCCGTCTGCTGGGCGACGTCACGGGCAGGGACGTGCTGGAGATCGGCTGCGGTGCCGGGCAGTGCGGACGGTGGCTGACGGGCCAGGGGGCCCGGGTCGCCGCCTTCGATCTGTCGTTCCGGCAGCTCCAGCACTCCCACAGGATCGACTTCGGCAGCGGCTCCCGCCTTCCCGTGGTCCAGGCGGACGCGGAGTCCCTGCCCTTCGCCGACGAGTCGTTCGACGTGGCCTGCTCGGCGTTCGGGGGCCTGCCGTTCGTGGCGGACGCCCGTGCCGTTCTCACCGAGACCCGCAGGGTGCTGCGTCCCGGCGGCCTGCTGGTCTTCTCGGTGAGCCACCCGATCCGCTGGGCCTTCCCCGACGACCCGGGACCCGGGGGGCTGACCGCCGACCGGTCCTACTTCGACCGCTCGCCGTACGTGGAGATCGACGACGACGGGCGGCCGTCCTATGTCGAGCACCATCGCACGCTGGCGGACTGGATCGGGCACATCGTCGCCTCCGGGCTGGTCGTGCGCGGGGTGGTGGAGCCTGAGTGGCCCGAGGGGCACGAGCGCGAGTGGGGCGGCTGGAGCCCGCTGCGCGGCCGTCACCTGCCGGGGACGATCATCTTCAGCTGCGCCCGGCCGTAGCCCGTGCGGGGCGCGGTCCCGGGGAACCATCGGCCGGGGCCGGAACGGCGGAGGGCGGGGATCGGAGGATCCCCGCCCTTTCTCTCACCCTTCTCTCACGGTCGCGGCCGCAGCCTTCTCCCGTCCCGTCCCCGCCGGGTCACGGCGGTGGCCGGCCGGTCGCGTCCGCGGTGACCACCGGGGTGGCCGCCACAGCGACCGCCACAGCGACCACCACAGTGACCGCCGCGGTGGCCTCTGCGGTGGCCTCCGCGGTGAGCCGCGGTGACGGCTACGGGCGGTTGACCGTGATCTCGGTGACCTCGCTGCCCTCGGGGTAGTAGGGAAGCTTGGCGTGCTGGATGTCGAGGATCGAGAGCCTGGCCGTCTCCGTGTGGGTCACGGTCCTGGTCAGGGTGCACTTACCGTCGTTGCCGGTCCAGCACTGGGCGGGCAGCGCGACGTTCTTGTTGTCGCGGGTCCAGGAGCCCTTCACCAGCGCGCCGTACACCGGCTTGCCCGCGAGGTCGGTGACGGTCAGGTCCACGAAGGCCTGCCACGCCGGGGAGTGCGCGGGGTTGCCGACCGCGACGGAGCGGGGCGCCGCCGCGGCGACCACCGCGCCGGTGACGGGCCTGGACGACAGCTTGACGTCGTCGACCGCCCAGTACCAGCCGTCCTTGGCCGAGGCGTAGCGGAAACGGACCTGAGCCTGCTTGGCCCCCGCGGGAACCGGGACCTTGAACGACTCGGCCTTGGCGATGGTGTCGGCGGTGTAGGAGACGACGGGGACCGGGGCCGCGCCGTCGAAGGAGACCGAGACCTCGGCCTTCTGGGCGGGGTCGGTCCGGTAGTGCGTCACGTAGGACAGGTCGAGGGTGCTTCCCGGGTGGACCTTGGCGGGCGGGCTGACCAGGGTCGAGTCGAACCCGCCGGTGAACGGCTTGTCGCTCCACTCGTCGGAGTCGGCCACGGCGAACACGTCACGGGAGCGCACGTTGTTCTCGCGCTGCTGGTCGCGCTCCGCGCGGGTCCAGAACTCGTCGGTGGTGAAGGACCAGCCCCGCCACTCGGTGTAGCCGCCGGTGCCCATCGCGCCGTTGTCCACGCTCCAGCCGTTCGGCGCGGTGTGCGTGAAGCCCTTCAGGCCGGCGGGGATGCCGGTCTCGTCGGCCCGCTCGGACAGGCTCGGGCGCAGCGTGTCGAAGGCGTCGGTGCTCGTCACCGTGATCGGGCGCCCGTCGAGAGCCGGGTCGAGCGGCTGGCCGAAGTGCCGCAGCGCGGTGGCGGCGAGGTCCACCAGGCGCACGTCGGTGCGGGTGACGCCGGCGGGGATGTCCTTGCCCTGGGCGATGACGAAGGTCGAGCGCTCGCGGGGGTCGGAGCCGCCGTGACCGCCGCCGGACTTGTGGCCGTGGTCGGCGGTGACCATGGTCAGCCAGTTCTCCTGGGCATAGGAGGGCCGGGAGCGCACCGCCTCGAGGATCCGGCCGACCTGGGCGTCGATGTCCTTGATCGCCTTCAGGTAGGCCGGGCTGTCGGGGCCGGGACCGTGCCCCGCGCCGTCGATGTTGTCGAGCTGGATGAAGGTGGCGTCCGGGCCGTTGTCCTTGATGTAGGAGACCGCCTTGCGCGTGGTGCCCTCGTCGTAGTCGGCGCCGCCGTTGAGGCGTACGTCCACCTTGTCACCGAAGACGGTCTTGTTGATCGGGTCCCAGGACGCGGCGACGAAGGTGGAGAAGGACGAGTCGGCCTTCTCCAGCCGGGTCATGAAGTCGGGGTAGGCGTCGTAGCGGGGGGCGGTGAAGTCGTTGTCCCTGACGTTGTGCTTGTCGGGCCAGACGCCGGTGGCGATCGTGGACCAGCCCGGTCCCGAGCTGGTCTGCGCCATCGGACTCGAGTAGAGCGGGCTCGGTGCCGTGGTCCCCTTGGCGATGAGGTCCTTGAGGTTGGGCGCGTCGGCCTCCCTGATCTTGTCGAGCAGGGCGCCGTCGAGGCCGAGCACCAGAAGCTTGTCCTTCTTGGTCCCGTCGGGGCCGTCGGGGACCTCCGGGGGCGCCTCGGGCAGCGGGGGCTTGTCGATCGGCGCGTCGGCGACCCTGACGTCGTCGACCGCCCAGAACCAGTTGTTGGCGCCGTCGTGGAGCCGCCAGCTCACCTTCATCTTCCTGGCGCCGGCGGGGACCTGGATCTCCAGCGAGTAGTACTCGTTCAGCGCGTCCGCGCCGCCCAGGCTCATGATCTCGACGGGGGCACCGCCGTCGAAGCTGACGGTCACCTGGCCCTTCTGCGGGGCCTCGTCACGGTAGTGGCTGGCGAAGCCGAGGTAGACCTTGTCCTTCCCCTCGGGCAGGGTCACCTCGTTCGAGGTCAGTGTCGAGTCGAACCGGCCCTTGGTGGAGGGGGATCCCTTGTCGTCCCACTCGTCGGGGTCGGCGACGGCGAACACACCGGAGGCGCGGGTGAAGCCCTCCCTGCCCTGCCCCTCGGCGGCGGTCCAGAAAGGCATGGTGGTGAACGACCAGCCCTGCCATTCGGTCACGCCCTGCGGCATGTTCGGGGCCAGGTCGACCGCCCATCCGGCGGGCGGGGTGTGGGTGAATCCCTTGAGGTCCGCGGGAATCCCGGTTTCGTCGACCCGGGTGGACAGAGAACTGGAAAGGCCGTCGAAGTTCTCGGCCTGCAACGGTGTCTGAGCGGTCCGGGCCTCGGCGGCGAGGGGCGTCGCGATGACGGTGGCGGCCGCGAGCAGGGCCAACCCATTCCTGAAGCGCATGTGCCTTCGTTCTGTGCTGTCGTGCCGTAGCTGTCGGGTGTTTCCGGGGAAACCGTCACGCAGGACGGTGAAGCGACGGCTACGACGCAATGAACGGGCGACCAATTAGCCTTATTCGATTTCGCGTTCGGCGCCATAGGAAATAACAATGGGCCATTGTTTTCATTTACCGGTACGGTTCTCGGGGGGCGTCCTCCGTTTTCACGGAAAAAGGGGAGGGCGCGGGGCCCTCGCCCCGCGCCCTCCCCGTGCGCGCCCTCGTCCGGCTCACGACCGGCTCACGACCGGCCGTGCCGGTTCACATCCGCACGACCACGGTGTTGGCCGCGCGGTCGTGCAGGCCCCGCTGGTCGCGATCCCAGATGAGCGGCGGTACGGCCATGCACAGCAGCAGGGTCCGCACGAGCACGGACACGAACGGGGGACGGCCGCCGTCGAGCGCGGCGACCCGGATGCCGAGCAGCCGCATGCCGAACGTCATGCCCATGGTGCCGACCAGCAGGACGTACTCCAGGGCGAGCACCGCGATCGGGACCCAGCTCTGCTGGACCGGGTCGATCCGCAGGAGTCCCTGGGTGATGGCCCAGGTGCAGATCAGCCAGTCGATCATCAGGGCGCCGGCCCTGCGCCCGAATCCGGCCACCGAGCCGCTGCCCTCGGCGGGCAGTCCGAGACGCTCCCCCGGGTGACCCAGGTCGACTCCGGCCGATCTGACCCCCCCGAGCCAGGTCTGGGTCCAACGGGGCTGCTGCCTGCTGTTCATGCCTTAAAGGTATCCGCCCGGGGAGCCGCTCCCGAATTCACCTGAACCGTTATCGGAATCGATGAAAGCCATACATCATGGTCATGATCATCCCTTCAGTGACTCCGGAGTCCTCCCCGTGTCCGACACAGACGACATCGACCGGCGGTTCGCCGGTCTCACCTCCCAGATCGGCCGGCGCGAGCGGCGCAGGATGAGCAAGGCCGCCGCCAGGGAGTGGTCGCACCTGCCCCGCAACAGGCGCCGGCGTCGGCGGTGGATCATCGCGGTCACGCTGCTCGCCGTCGTCGCGGGGGCCGGGCTGGTGGTCGTCTACCGGCCCGAGGTGGCCGGCCAGGTCGCCGAGGCATTCTCCTCGCGTTTCCTCGGGACGGGCCGCGGCCTGCCCTTCGGCACGGTTCCCGAGGAGACCACGCCGGTGGACGTCGAACCGCCGGCCGTGTCCCCGTTCGAGGGATCCCCCGCCAAGGACTACGCCAACGGCGCCAAGGGGCTGGTGATGCCCGCGGCCAAGGCGACGGGCGGGCTGAGCCGCAAGGACGTCGCCCTCGCGCTGAGGCGCACCCGCGCCATGCTCGTGGCCTCCAACCTCGACCGCAAGACCCTCCTGGGCGGCAGGCCCACGGCGCTGGTGAAGCTCCTGTCCCCGGAGCTGCGCGAGTGGTTCCTGAAGAACCTGGACAACAGGAAGCGGAAGAAGGGCGGCTCCAACACCAGGTACTGGGTCACCAGCCTGGCGCCGAAGGCCGCCGAGCCGGCCACCGACGTGGTCAAGGTCAAGGGGAGGACGACGTACGCCGCCTTCCGGAAGGACGGCCGCACCGGGGTCAGGATCACGGTGAAGTACCTGTTCGTCTACGCCGTCCGGCGGCCGGGACGCCCCGAGCTCACCCGGCGGATCATCGTGCGCAGCATCGGCGAGCTCCTCGCCTACCGCGAGAACGGCGAACTGGTGCTGTGGCCCGTCCGGTGGAACGGCGGGGGCGTCACCGGCATCCGCTGCGACGTCGAGGACGGGTTCATCCACCCGTTCTACCCCGACTCCGCCCCCGACAAGGAGGCCGCCAAGGCGACCGGCGCCCCGATCGACCCCTACGCACTCGACCGCGAGCCGAAGGAGAAGGGGTGCACCCTCGCCTCCCGTACGTGAGAAGTCCGGCATACGTGAAAACTCCGGCAAAGGACGGGCTTCTCTGCCCGGTCCGGTCGCAACCCCCGGCTAGCGTGAGGGCGACTCTTCCTTAACACAGGTGAAACAGACGAGACACGGGCCGGTAACGGCCCAGGCCTACGTTCGACCTGATAGCTCGTGCCCCTTGGGAGGTTCGCGTGTTCAACTCCGCCGACGACGTCCTCAAGTTCATCAGGGACGAGGGGGTGCAGTTCGTCGATGTCAGGTTCACGGACCTGCCGGGGACGACGCACCATTTCACGTTCCCCACGGAGAACTTCGGGGCGAACGTCTTCACCGACGGCCTCATGTTCGACGGATCGTCGATCCGCGGCTTCCAGGCCATCCACGAGTCGGACATGCTGCTGCTGCCCGACCCCTCGACGGCCGTGCTCGACCCCTTCCGGCAGCACAAGACGCTCAACATCAACTTCTTCGTGCACGACCCGCTGACGGGTGAGGCCTACAGCCGCGACCCGCGCAACGTCGCCCGCAAGGCCGAGGAGTATCTCAAGGGCACCGGCATCGCCGACACCGTCTTCTTCGGCCCCGAGGCCGAGTTCTACATCTTCGACGACGTGCGCTTCGAGACCAGCGCCCACTCCAGCTACTACCACATCGACTCCATCGAGGGCGCCTGGAACACCGGCAAGGCCCAGGAGGGCGGCAACCTCGGTTACAAGCCGCGCTACAAGGGCGGCTACTTCCCGGTCCCGCCGATGGACCACTTCACCGACCTGCGCTCGGAGATGGTCCGCCGTCTCATCGAGGCGGGCATCGAGGTGGAGATGCAGCACCACGAGGTCGGCACCGCCGGGCAGGCCGAGATCGACTTCCGGTTCAACACGCTGCTCAAGGCCGCCGACACCATGATGCTGTACAAGTACATCGTCAAGAGCACGGCCCTGGAGTACGGTCACACGGTCACCTTCATGCCCAAGCCGATCTTCGGCGACAACGGCTCCGGGATGCACTGCCACCAGTCGCTCTGGAAGGACGGCGCGCCGCTGTTCTACGACGAGGTGGGTTACGCGGGCCTGTCCGACACCGCCCGCTACTACATCGGCGGTCTGCTCAGGCACGCCCCGTCGCTGCTGGCCTTCACCAACCCGACGGTGAACTCCTACCACCGGCTGGTCCCCGGCTACGAGGCCCCGGTCAACCTGGTCTACTCCCAGCGCAACCGCTCGGCGTGCATCCGCATCCCGATCACGGGCTCGAACCCGAAGGCCAAGCGCATCGAGTTCCGCGTGCCCGACCCGTCCTGCAACCCGTACTTCGCCTTCGCCGCGCAGCTGATGGCGGGCATCGACGGCATCCGCAACAAGATCGAGCCGCCCGAGCCGGTCGACAAGGACCTCTACGAGCTTCCCCCCGAGGAGGCCCGCAACATCCCGCAGGTCCCGGGCACGCTCGCCGAGGTGCTCGGCGCCTTGGAGGCCGACCACGACTACCTCCTCGAGGGCGGCGTGTTCACCCCGGACCTGATCGAGACCTGGATCGCCTACAAGCGCGAGAACGAGATCGACCCGATCCGCCTGCGCCCGCACCCGCACGAGTTCGAGCTCTACTACGACGTCTGATCCGTTGAGGCCCTGAGCGGGACGCCCCAGCGGAGGTGACCCCGCCAGGGCACGCTCAGGGCGCACAGGGCATTCGGACATCTCGCGAAAGGCCGTCGGCCGCCCCTCCGTCGAGGGCGCGCCCGGCGGCCTTTCGCATGCGATCCTCCCCGACTGTTCGAAGCGCGTGCCGGTGTGAGGCGGAGCGCCACCGCGGGGGGCCACCGTGGAAGGTCACCGCGAGAGGCCACCGCGGGAGAAACTCGCCGTCGGCCCGGTCACGGCCAAAAGCCGGCGATCCCGGAAAGGCGCGCGGGCCCTTACATGCGCTGTCCGAGGAGGTTGACATCGGGCGGGCCGACCTGCGGACCGGCCGAATGACCGGCCAGGCGCTCGAGCGGCCGGAGCGGACACCGGCCACCGAGAACGCCCGTGAACAGGCCGGAACCGCACGGGCGGCGCCGTATCGGCGGCGTGTCCTCGGACCCGGCCGGTTCCGGAGCAGGCCGCTCCCGCCCGCGGCCCCTCGAAAGCATGGATCGGGAATTCCGACAAACAACACGAGAAACGCAATTACCGAACAGCCGAAGCGTGAATCCAGAGGGTGAATCGCCCCGGGTCCGGCGCGCGCCGACCGTGTCCACCGGCCTTGACAAGTTCCGGCACGCAACGGCCGTTCCCGTCTCACGAAATCACGCTTCCGCGGCCCCCCGCCGGAGGAAAACCTCTCCACGACTTCCGGGAAGACGACCGATTTTCCGGACATCGCCTTCGACCCCACCGCGTGGAGCCGGCCATGCCCGCGAGGCGCTCCTCCCTCCGGAGCACGGGCGATGCGACCGATATGCCGCTCTTGACCCCTACTTTGCCTGCCTGGTACTAATCGCCAACCTTGTCCTCGCCCTCCGCACCCCAGAGGGCCCAGAGGGTGAGGACGCCACGCGGACTTCCATGTCCGCCATGATCAGGAGGTTCTCCGTGAGGAGTTCACTCAGACGGCCTCGCCGGTTCGAACGACTGACCGTCATCGGCGGCCTGGCGGCGGCAATGTCCCTCGGGACCGTGTCGGCGGCCGCCGGTGGCGTCCAGGCTCAAGCACTGTCCGGCTCAAGTCTGACGGCCGAGGCGCCCGCGGCGACGAACGTACCACTGCCGGACTACGACAGCGAGATCGTCGGCCGGTTCGACTCGGCCAACTCCGTCAACCACATCCGGCACCTCGCCGTGAACATCGGCCCACGCCTGAACGGCACCCCGCAGGAGCGGGAGGGCGCGGAGTACATCGGCGGAATCCTGAAGTCCTACGGCTTCGAGGTGACCCTCCAGCAATGGGGCCCGGTCTCGACCAAGCGCGTCGCGAAGGTCACGTCCTCGGACGCCGACCTGCCCGGGGGACCGAACTGGCAGATGGCCGCCTCGACCAGCGGGAAGTTCACCGGCGACACCGGCGTGAAGGGACAGGTCGTCGACGCCAAGACCGGCCAGTCCGCCGCCGACTTCCCGGCGGACACCGAGGGCAAGGTCGTGCTGATGGACTACAGCACCACCGCCACGGTCCGGAACACCGCCGTGGCCAACGCGGTGAGCCGCGGCGCGCTCGCGGTCATCCTGGCCTACCCGACCGGCAACTCCGCGCCGCCCTCGTTCACCCTCACCACGCCTCAGCCGGGGATCCCGGTGGTCGGCGGCGGCAGCGCGCACAGCACCTGGATCAGGGAGCTCCTGGCCAAGGGGCCGCTGACGCTGACGATCGCGACGAACGAGTACGCGAACCCGATGGGCAACAACGTCATCGGCATCCGGCACGCGGTCGGCGACCCGGACGGCACCACCGCGCCGATCGTCATGGTCGGCGCGCACATCGACTCGGTCCTGGGCGCGCCCGGCGCCCACGACGACGCCTCGGGCAACGGCGTCTCCCTGGAGGTCGCCCGGGTGCTCAGCCAGTACCCGCTGGACAAGGAACTGCGGATCGGCGGCTTCGGCGGTGAGGAGGGCGGCCTCCTCGGCGCGAAGGCGTACGTGAACACGCTGACCGCGGCGGAGAAGGCGCGGTTCGTCGGCGAGTGGCAGATGGACATGGTCGGCACGCCGTACGAGCCTGCCCGGCTGTGGGCGCTGACTCCGAACGGCCAGTCGAACTACGTGGTCCAGGAGGCGTACAACGCGGCCGCACGCGTCGGGTTCGAGGGACTGCGCAACTGCAGGCTCGGGCAGAGCGACCACCAGGCGTTCTACGACGTGGGCATCCCGTCCTCGCTGTTCATCTGGCTCGACTACCGGCCGCCGACCCCGCCGGCCGTCTGCGGACCGACCGGCGGCACGTACGTCACCGAGCCGCAGTACCACAAGCCGACGGACACGATGGACAACATCAGCCCCGAGCGGCTGCAGACCACCCTTGACGTCGTGGGCGGCGCGGTGGCGCACAACGCGCTGAACGCGGTGACGGTGTCCGCGCTCTCGGACGCCGGTGAGCCGCTGGCCGGGGCGCAGGTGCAGGCCGACTGCGGCAACGGCCCGCGGAAGCTGGGTGCCACCGGGGCGGACGGCCGGCTCAAGGCGGTGTTCCCGCACATCACGTGCGACTTCTCCGTGACCGCCGAGGACGCGGTGGCGACCGAGCAAGGCGTGTCGATCTCCGGTGACCGGACGGTGAAGGTGACCGTCGACCTCACCAAGCCGACGATCTCCCTCACCAGGCCCGCCGACGGCGCCGTCTACACGCTCGGGACGGCCGTGACCGCGTCGTACCGGTGCGAGGACAACCTGTCCGGGATCGCCACCTGCGCCGGTACGGTGCCCGACGGCAGCCCGCTCGGCACCTCCGCCGTCGGCTTCCACGAGTTCACCGTGAAGGCCACCGACCGCGCCGGTAACACCGCGAGCCAGAAGGTGACCTACCAGGTCGTCTACCCCTGGCACGCCTACTTCCCGGAGACGATGGAGGGCAAGGCCGGCAGCGCCGTACCGATCAAGTTCAGTCTCGGCGGTGACCGGGGCACCGACTTCTTCGCTTCCGGCTACCCGGCTTCCCAGCCGGTGACCTGCGACACCGGGAAGCCGACCGGCCCGGCCGAGCCGACCCGCAACCCGGGCAACTCGAGCATCAGCTACGGAGGCGGCCAGTACAACTACGTGTGGAAGACCGACAAGAGCTGGTCCGACACCTGCCGCCAGTTCCAGCTGAAGCTTGACGACGGCACCAGCCACTTCGCCACCATCAAGCTGAAGTAGTCCCGACCAGGTTGGAATAGCCGCGACATGACGCCCTGCCGGGGAACGGGATCGGCACCGTTCCCCGGCAGGGTTCTCCTTTTCGCGCACCCCGGGGGAGGGTGACCGGCGCTCCGTCAAGCCGGTCGAGCCCTCCCCCGGTGAGCTCATGCGGTCGCGCAGGCGTCCCTGGCCGCCTCGGCGCACAGGACGTCCTGGGCGGGGGTCGCGCCGCTGACCCCCACGGCGCCGACGATCTCACCGTCGACTTCGAGCAGGATCCCGCCCGGCAGCGTGGTGGGACGGAAGGGCACCTGGTCCCCGGCGAGGGTGAACACCTCGGGGTAGGACTCCTTGAGCCCGGTGAGGGTGGCGCTGTCGCGCCGGAAGGCGGCGGCCGTACGGGCCTTGGAGCGCGCCACCTCGGGGGTGAACCAGGTGGCCCCGTCGCTTCGGACGACGAGCACGTCCCGGCCCATGGCGTCCACCACCGCGACGCTGACCCGCAGGCTGTCCCCGGCCGCGCGTGCCAGCGCGGCCTCCACCGTCACGCGTGCCAGGTCGAGTCCCAGTTCCCGTGCCACAGATACCTCTCCTTCAGCGTGCCGCACCCGCGACGGGCGACGGCTCACGTGTCACATGACGGTGCTCATATGGTGGCCCCTCCAGGGTCCGGTCCCGCACCCGCATGCCGTTCCGCGACCCGAGCCTCCCGGCCGGGACCCCGGTGACGGGCGACGAAACGGGCGTCGTGATACTGGATCGTGGCCGTCGTCCTGACGCCCCGGCGCGGCGGAGCCCGGCCGGAGCGCCCTGACGATCCCGCACGACGAGAGTCCCCCGACACCGGCGACATCGCGAACCCCCGCCCGGGGTGGCGCGAGCCCCGGGCAACCCCCTGGGAAGGAGATCCATGGACGCCGGTCTCGATGACGGCGCCGTGTCCGTCCACGCCGCCGATCTCCCCGGCCGGGACGTCCGGCGCGGGCGGCGGCGGGACGAGGACCGGTGGAAGGCGCGGGTGCGCGGCCCGCGATGACCCTTACCGCACAACCCGCCCTCACCGGCGCCCGGCGGCTGCGCGTCCTGATCGCGCTCGGTGCCCTGTCTGCGTTCGGTCCCCTGTCGATGGACCTCTACCTGCCGGTCCTGCCGGAGCTCGGCCGGGCCCTGCGGACCACCGACGCCCTCGCCCAGCTCACCATGTCCATGTGCATGGTGGGACTGGCGTTCGGCCAGCTCCTGGCGGGCCCGCTCAGCGACCGGGTGGGCCGCCGCCGCCCGCTCATCGTGGGAGTGGCGACGTACGCGGTGACCTCGCTGCTGTGCGCGCTGGCCCCGGACATCTGGTCGCTGATCGGCCTGCGGCTGGTGCAGGGAGCCGCCGGAGCCGCCGGGCTGGTCATCGCCAGGGCGATGGTCCGCGACATGTTCGACGGTGACGCGGCGGCCCGGGTCTTCTCCCTGCTCATGCTGGTCAGCGGGCTGGCGCCGGTGGTGGCGCCGCTCGCGGGGGGCCAGCTCGCCCGCTTCACCGACTGGCGCGGCATGTTCGTCGCGCTCGCCGTCATCGGCCTCCTGCTGTTCCTGGCGGCGCTGAGCCTGCCCGAGACGCTCGCCCCCGGGGCCCGCCACACCGGCGGGCTGCGCGTGACGGGACGCCAGTTCGCCGTGCTCGTCCGCGACCGCGGCTTCGTCGGCTACGCGCTGGTGCTCGCGTTCGCCGGTTGCTCCCTGTTCATCTACATCACGCTCAGCCCGTTCGTCCTGCAGGAGGGCTACGAGCTGACCGCGCAGGCCTTCTCGGCGATCTTCGCGGTCAACTCCGTCGGCATCATGCTGGGAGGCAACCTCAACCGCGTGCTGGTGGGCCGCTACGGTGCCCGCCGCATGCTGGGAACCGGGCTCGTGATCGGGCTGACCGGCGCGCTGACCGCGCTCGCGGGCGTCCTGGCCGGCTGGGGGCTGCCGGGACTGCTGCCCGGCCTCTTCGTCGCCGTCTCCAGCATCGGCCTGGTCTCACCGAACGCCAACGCGCTGGCCATGTCCCCGCACGGCGAGCGGGCGGGCACCGCGTCCGCGCTGCTGGGGGTGATGCAGTTCATCGTCGGCGCGGCGGTTCCTCCGCTGCTCTCCATCGGCGGCGCGAGCGCGCCGTCCATGACGCTGGCGGTCGCCGCCGCCTCCGCCACCGCGCTGGTCCTGCTGATCACGATGACCCGGGTACGGCCCGGCCGGACCTGAGCGGGAGAGGCGGAAAGCACACGATCCGGCACGGCGGTATGTTGACCGAAACGGTCCGGGATCAACCTGACGATCGAGGAGAGCCGATGCCGAGGACCCCCCGGAGCGCGGGAGAGCGTCGGGGGATCTCCCGCTGGCGGGGAGCCTCCGCCGCGGCCGTACTGCTGGGCACCCTGCTGTTCACCGGCGGTTCGGTGCCGCTTCTGCCCGCCATCCTGAACCGGGTGATCACCGTCGCCCACGCGATCGAGGCCGGGCAGGGCCAGCCCGGCTGGCGGGGCGGGAAGATCCCCTACTCCTGGGGTGGCGGTCACGACGAGGCTCCCGGCCCCTCACTCGGCACCTGCGCGGGCTACCACGGAGCGATAACCCCCTGTCCCGCCGCCGACACCCGGGGGCTCGACTGCTCCGGCCTGACCAGGTGGGTCTACCGGCTCGCCTACGGCAGGGACGTGCTGGGCCCCGGCAACACCAACGACCACCTCCGGCGGCTGACAAGGATCCCGGCCGCCGCGGCGCGCCCCGGCGACCTGGTGTTCTACGGCGAGATCGGCAAGCGCGTGAAGACCCACCACGTGGGCATCTACATCGGTCAGGGCAGGATGATCAACGCGCTGCGGACCGGAACCCGGGTCCGGACCGACCCCCTCACGGCCGTCAAGGACTTCGCCGGATACTTCCGCTACCGGTAACGGGCCCCACCCGGGGGCGGCGTCCCGGCTCCGCCTTCCGCGGGGTCCCGCAGGGGCCGGTGGACAGGGCTCGGGCGGAGCGGGCTCAGAGTTCCAGCAGGGCGGGGGCCAGCTCACGCCACTGCCGGATCGGCAGGCCCTCCGCCAGGACCTGGACGCAGACGTGGTCCGCGCCCGCGTCGAGGTGCTCGCGGACCCGCCCGGCGACGGTCTCCACGTCGCCCCACACGACCAGTGCCTCGAGCAGCCGGTCACTGCCGCCGTCGAGCAGGTCGTCGTCGCCGAAGCCCAGCCGCCTGAGGTTCTCCACCTGGTGGAGCGCCTGGGTGTATCCGCCGACGAACTCGCGGGCGATCTCCCGCCCCCGGTCGGGACGTTCCAGGACGACCGTCTGCTCGACCGCGAGCAGCGCGTCGGGTCCCAGGATCTCCCTGGCCCTTGCCGTGTGCTCGACCGGCACGAAATAGGAGTGGGCGCCCCAGGTGCGCTCGGCGGCCAGTTCCAGCATCCTGGGCCCGAGGGCGGCCAGGACGCGGCGGGGCGGTTCGGCCGGTGCCGGGCTCCGCAGGGGGGCCTGGTCCATCGCGTCCAGGTAGGCGCGCACGGTGGGCACCGGGCGCCCGTGGTGCGGCAGGAGACCGGCGGGCTGGTCCACGGTGCGGTGACCGCCCAGGCCCAGCAGGAAGCGGTCCGGGAAGGCCTCGCCGAGGGTGCGCTCCGCGGCGGCCGCGGCGATCGGACCGCGGAGGAAGATGTTGGCGATGCCGGTGGCGACGGCCAGCCGTTCGGTCGCCTCCAGCAGCAACGCCGCCTGGGTGAACGCCTCCCTGCCGAACGCCTCGCCGATCCAGATCGCCCCGTAGCCGAGCCGGTCGAGCTCCGCGGCCGCCTCCCGCACCCTGGCGACCGGCTGGTCTTCGAAGGCGAAGGTCCACACTCCCACGCGCCCGAGATTCACGCTCATCGGTTGGATGCTCCTCGCAGGATTTACCGGAGGCCGTCTCCGGATGACGCCCACCATACGGAGGCGACCTCCACTTAGCAACGGATTATCCGGAAGGCGGCCGGAAGACCTCCGGACGCGCGGCACGGAACCGCCCGGGAGGAGTCACCGGACCATGCGCCACCCACCGGCGCCGATCAGCCCCGCCGCACCGGCGCCCCGAAAACCCCCTGGCACAGGCGGGGACGCATGAACGCCCCCAGAGGAGGGGGCCGGTGCCCCGGATGGGGGCAGGTCAGGAGTTCTTGCCGCGGATGCCGGTGAGCCTGCGCAGGATGTCCCACCAGAAGGAGGCGCCGAACAGCAGGGCGACCACGGTTACCAGGTAGCCGGGCCAGTGCCCCGGGGTGATCAGGCGGTTCCACCAGCTGCCGGCGTTGAAGCTGAAGGAGGGGCCGTCCGCGCCCTCGGCGGGGATCGTCACGCTCATCACGGCGTGGTCGAAGATCTTGACCAGTGCCGGGGAGCTGAAGACCTCGGTGACGCAGGAGTACGGCTCGACGGAGCCCGCGACGGCGCACTTGTCCTTCAGGGAGTCCTTGAGCTCGGCCGTACCGTCCCCACCGCCGCTCGCGATGGCCGCGACCGCCGCCCGGTAGGCGTTGTCCCGCAGCAGGGTCTTGCCGTACTCCAGGGAGTCCATGCTGAACAGCAGCGTCAACGCCAGGGCGAGGGCGAAGACCACCCACTTGACGTAGCGGCGGTAGAGCGTGGACAGGCGCTGCATCTCCCCGTCGAACCAGTCCTCGACGCCCTTGCGGAACTTGCCCATGTCCCGCTGGGCGCCCTCCCACACGCCCCGCAGGTGCCCGGCCAGCGGGCTGCGGATGGCCTCCAGCTTGGCGATCAGGCTCTCGATGCCGCCCTCCTCGGCGGCGACCAGCTCCAGCAGCGCGCCGGAGAACCGCTCCGGCGGGATGTTGGAGATGCTGGTCCTGGCCCCCTTGGGATGGTCGATCTCCTGGAGCCGTTCGTACAGCCGCTCGGTCATGTCGACCGGGGGAACGGGTGCCTCCTCGGCGAGCACCGCGCTGGGATCGACCGGCATCGGCTCGACCACCGACGGCGCGGGGTCGGGGGCGTGCCGGGGACGCGGGTCCTGGCTGGAGAAGGGCAGCTTGGCGAAGACGTCGATGATCCTCGACGGGATCCACGACCTCCCCTTCCCCGGGCCGCCGTCGAAGGTGTCGCGGAGGTAAGCCCACAGGAACTTGCTGCGGATGCCGAGCAGCCTGACGACGGCCTCGTTGAGACCGCTCACCAGGAGCGACAGCAGCAGGAAGGCCAGCACGAGGCCGATGGCCAGGTCAACGTAGACGGATATCACAGTAGATCACCCGCACCGTTGATACACGTCAGCCCCAGGAAGCGCAACGTCATCGCACGAAATGGGTCAAGCGCCGAGAGGTCCCATCCCGTATGTCCGTATCCCCGCGATGTCCGTATCCCCGCGGGCCATACCGTCGCACCCGCGGACCGCACCGCCACATTCGCGGACCGCACCGCCGCGCCGCCGCGGTCGCCGTCAGTCCTCGTAGAAGACCCGCTCCATGACCAGGCGGGCGCGCCGGGTGAGGCGGCGGTAGTCGTCGACGAAATCCCCGCTGCTGTCCGGCGGGTAGCCGAGGGTGCGGGAGATGAGCGCGCGCTCGCGCACGTCCACCGGGATGGAGTCCGCGGCGCGGCCCCGGACCAGCACTATGGCGTCGCGGACGCGCGAGGCGAGCCGCCAGGCCGCCGCGAGCGCGGCCTCGTCCTCCTCGGACAGCAGGCCCTCGGCGACCGCGGCGCGCAGCGCCTCCAGGGTGCGGGTGGTGCGCAGCGACGGCAGCGCCCCGGCGTGGCGGAGCTGCAGGAGCTGGGCCACCCACTCCACGTCGGACAGGCCGCCCCTGCCGAGCTTGGTGTGCAGGGTCGGATCGGCGCCGCGCGGCAGCCGTTCGGCCTCCATCCTGGCCTTCAGCGTGCGGATCTGCAGCACGGCCGTGTCCGAGATGCCGTGCTCCGGGTAGCGCAGCGGATCGACCAGCCTGAGGAACTCGGCGCCGAGCGAGGCGTCCCCCGCGGAGAGCCGGGCGCGCAGCAACGCCTGGGACTCCCACGGGGACGACCAGCGCTCGTAGTAGGCCGCGTACGAGGCCAGCGTGCGGACCAGCGGGCCCTGGCGGCCCTCGGGGCGCAGGTCGGGGTCGATGTGCAGGGGCGGATCCGGCGCGGGCAGGCTCAGCAGGCGACGCAGCTCGTTGGCCACCGCGAAGGCCGCGTCTGTCGCGTCCTTCTCCGCGACGCCCGCGAGGGGCGAGTGCACGAACATCACGTCGGCGTCGCTGCCGTAGGAGCATTCGAGACCGCCGAGACGGCCCATCGCGATCACCGCGAACCGTGTGCCCAGCGGGGCGCGCCGTTCCATCTCGACCTTGCCGATCGCGGCGTCCAGCGCGGCCTGGAGCGTCACGTCGTTGAGCGCGGACAGCGCCTGGCCGACCCGCTCGACGTCGATGTGCCCGGACAGGTCGGCGGCGGCCGTACGGACCAGTTCCCTGCGCCGCAGCCCGCGCGCCGCGGCCACCCCGCTCTCGGCCTCGCCGGGGTAGCGGCCGACGGTGGCCCGCGCCTCCGTCAGCAGCGCCTCGGCGGGCCGGGGGTCCAACTCGGCGTCCGAGCCGAACATCGCCACCGCCTCGGGGGCGTGCAGCAGCAGCCCCGTCACGTAACGGCTGGTCCCCAGCAGCCGGGCCAGCCGCGAGGCGACCGCGGTCTCGTCGCGCAGCAGCCGCAGGTACCACGGGGTGCTGCCGAGCTTGTCGGAGACCTGGCGGAAGCCGAGCAGGCCCGCGTCGGGGGCGGGAGCGTCGGCGAACCAGCCGAGCATGACCGGGAGCAGGGTCCGCTGGATCGCCGCGCGACGCGAGACACCACTGGTCAGAGCGCTGATGTGGCGCAGCGCTCCGGCCGGGTCGGTGTAGCCGAGCGCTTCGAGGCGGGCCTGCGCGGCGGCGGTCGACAGCCGGGCCTCCGACTCGGGCAGCCGGGCGACGGCCTGCAGCAGCGGCCGGTAGAACAGCTTCTCATGCAGGCGCCGGGCCTCCATCGCGTGGCGTTTCCAGCGCGCGGTGAACTCCCCGACCGGGTCGCTGGTCATGCCCAGCCCCCGGCCGAGGCGCCGCAGGTCGGCCTCGCCCTCCGGCACCACGTGGGTACGGCGGAGCCGGTACAGCTGGATCAGGTGCTCGATCCGGCGCAGGAAGGTGTATGCCTCGGCGAGCGCCTTGGCGTCGTCCCTGCCGACGTAGCCGCCCCTGGACAGGGCGGCGAGCGCGGGAAGCGTGGCCCGGCGGCGCAGCAGCGGGTCGAGGCGGCCGTGGACGAGCTGCAGCAGCTGCACCGCGAACTCGATGTCGCGCAGCCCGCCGGGACCGAGCTTGAGCTGGCGGTCGGCCTGGTCCCCGCGCACGTGGGCCTCGACCCTGCGGCGCATCGCCTGCACGTCCTCGACGAACCGGTCGCGGGTCGCGGCCTGCCAGACCATCTCGTTCATCGCGGCGACGTACCGCTCGCCGAGTTCGAGGTCCCCGGCGACGGGCCGGGCCTTCAGCAGCGCCTGGAACTCCCACGTCTTGGCCCATCGGCGGTAGTAGGTCTGGTGGCTGGCGAGGGTGCGGACCAGCGGCCCCGCCTTGCCCTCGGGGCGCAGGGCCGCGTCCACCTCCCACAGCGCCCCCTCAGGGGTGCTGGCCGAGCAGACGCGCATCATGTCCTTGGCCAGGCGGGTGGCCAGCTGGACGGCCTCGGTCTCGTCCACGCCCTCCCCCGGCTCGGCCACGAAGACGACGTCGACGTCGCTGATGTAGTTGAGCTCCCGCGCCCCGCACTTGCCCATGCCGATGACGGCCAGCCGTACCGGGCGGGGGTCTGTGTGCCCGGACCGGGCGACGGCGAGCGCCGCCTCCAGCGCGGCTCCCGCCAGGTCGGACAGCTCGGCGGTGACCTCGGTGAGCGAGGCCTCGCTGAGGACGTCGCGGGCGGCCAGGTGGAGCAGGTGCCCGCGGTAGGCGACCCGCAGGGCGACCAGGACCGGGGTGCCGGCACCGGCGGCCCTGGGCTCGGGGTCCTCGGGGTCGGCGCCGACCGCGAGCAGCAGGGCGGCGCGGAGCTCCTGCCCGGACGGCCGCCGCAGAACGTGCTCGCCGGCGAGTACGCGCCGGTGCTCGGGGTGCCTGACCACGTGTTCGCCGAGGGCGGCGCTGACCCCGAAGACACCGAGGAGCCTGGCTCGCAGGCCGGGGTCGGCGCGCAGTTCGCCGAGGACACCGGGGTCCTGCTCGGCCAGCCGGTTGAGCGAGGTGAGCGCCAGGTCGGGGTCTGCCACGGCGACCAGGGACTCCAGCAGGTCGGAGTCGCCCGCCGCCTCGGGGCCCAGCCCGCTCAGCAGTCGTTCGGCCCTGGTCCCGTCGGCGAACCCGAGCCTGGCCAGTTGTCCTGCGGTCGTCCGCATCCGGGGCACCGCGTTCACCGCCCCTCCCTCGTCTCCGCCACGGGCGTCTCCGCCACGCGCACGGATGGCTTCCCGGCTCCCGCCGCATCCCTACCCCAGGGCGCCGGGGGCTCGCCGCGGACGCCGTCTCTGAAACCGTACGACGTCAGCGGTCGATTCGGACGGTAATCGGCCGATCACACGGATTTGACGACGTCGGCGAAGCGGCGGGCGACCGTCCCCCAGGCCGCGATCAGCCCTTCCTCGGCCTCCTTCGCCCGCGTGTCGAGCTCCTCGACCGAGTGGCCGAGCGAGATCAGGTGGTCGGCGGAGTCGCGGGTCCAGTCGGTGAAGATCTCGGCGGTCGCCTCGGGGTGGAACTGCACCGCCCACGCCCTCTCCCCGAGCCGGTATGCCTGGTTGGGGTAGGGATCGCCGGTGGCGAGCGGTACGGCGCCCTCGGGCAGCCTGGTCATCGCGTCGCCGTGGTACTGCACGGCGGGAACCGGGCCGAGGCCGCCGAACAGCCGGTCGTCCGCGGCGGCGGGGAGCGGGACGACCTCCCGGACGCCGACCTCGAGGCCGTGCTCGCCGCGTTCCACGGCGCCGTCGAAGGCGAGGGTCATCAGCTGGGCGCCCAGGCAGATCCCCAGGGTCGGCACGCCGTCCTCGACCGACCTCCGGATCAGGGCGCGGGCCGCGGGCAACCAGGGGTACCGCTCGTCCTCCCATGCCGCCGCCGAGCCGCCGAGCACGATCAGCCCGTCCTCGGCCCGCCCGGGAACCGCCTCTCCCAGGTGGGGCCGGACGACCTCGTGGTCCACTCCGCTCTCCGCCAGCCATCCGGCGAAGAATCCAAGGCCCGCTCCGGCTTCGTTCTCGACGACAGTGATTCTCATGGGGTAATTATGGGCGAAAGTAGAACAAGCCCCCATATCGGGCTTCGGTGGACCGGTCAGGCGTCTTCCGGCGGCCCGCCGGGCCTTCGACCGGCTCCCCCTCCGGCGCGCCCGTCTTCGGCGAGGTCGAGGTGCCCGGCGGCCGGCTGCGCGTCGCCAGGTTCGGCACCGGGCCGCGCCTGGTCGTGGCCGTGCACGGCATCACCGCCTCCCTCATGGCCTGGAAGGCCGTCGCCGGGCGACTGCCCGCCGAGTGGTCACTGGTCGCGATGGACCTGCGGGGCCGCGGTCACAGCGCGGACCTGCCGGGGCCGTACGGTCTGCCGCGGCACGCCGAGGACGTGAACCTGGTCGCCCGGTCCCTGGGCGCGGAGCGGGACATCGTGCTCACCGGCCACTCGATGGGCGCCTACGTCGCCGCCCTCGCCGCGGCCGGTCACGACTACGCGGCTGTGGTGCTGGTCGACGGCGGGATCCCGCTGCCGCTGCCCCCGGGAGCCGATCCGGACGCGGTCCTGTCGGCCACGCTCGGCCCGGCCATCGCCCGGCTGGGGCAGACCTTCCCGAGCGTCGACGCCTACGTGGACCTCTTCAGGGCCCATCCGGCCGACGGCCACTGGAACGAGGCCGTCGAGGAATACGTCCGCTACGACGCGACCGGCCCCGAGGGGGCGGTGCGCTCACGGGCGCGGGAGGAGGCGGTCCGCCAGGACGGCAGGTGGCTGCTCACCGAGGCCGAGGCGATCGGCGCCGCCCTGCACGCCGTGACGTCGCCGCTGTCGTTGCTGCGGGCCCCGCGCGGGCTGCTCGACCAGCCGGTCGGCATGATCCCCGACGATCTCGCCGCCGCCTGGACCGGACGGCTGCCCACGCTGAAGGACGAACTGGTCGAGGACTGCAACCACTACACGATCCTGCTCCAGGACCGGTGCGCCTCGCTGGTCGCCGACCGCCTGACCCGGACGTCCTGAGCCGGGCATCCCGACCCAGGCGTCCTGAGCCGCCCGGCCGCCGGGGCCGTCGTACCGCCGACGCCCCGGCCGGTGTGGCGGCCCGGCCGGGAGCGATCACGCGAATGCTCAGGCGGGAGCGATCCAAACGGCCTTGGCGGCGGCGACCAGGGTGCCGTCGACCTCGTACACGGCGCTCTCGCCGAAGAGCTTGCGGCCCTCGCGGCCGGTCGCGCGGCCGACGACGGAGTAGGTGCCGCCGGGGTAGACCCTCCGGTGGACCTGCGCGGTCAGCCTGCCGAGCAGGGCGGACTCGCCGGGCGTGAAGTGGGCCCAGCCGGTGACACAGTCGAGGGCGGCCCAGACGACCGCGTCGGGAACGACGCCGTCCTCGTCGGTGAGGGTCACCGGCACCCGCCAGCCCGCGGCGACCAGGTCGGTCCCGGACACCTGGCCGGGGAAGATCCGCAGGCCGTCGCCGGGAGCACGCAGGCCACAGGCGAAGCAGTCCGGGAAGGCGTGATCGGCGAGCCCGGCGAAGCCGCCCTCGGCGCGGGCCGCCTCGTTGAAGGGCACGAACGCCGGGGCGGTGAGCTGCTCGGTGACCGGGAGCGCCTCGACGAGCAGGGTGTCACCGTGGGTCAGGGTGGCGCTGTTGGCCAGCTGCCGCAGGGACAGCCCGGTCTCCAGTGGCGTGGGCGCGTGCAGCGTGACCTCGACGGCCGAGTCGTGCCGGGCGCCGTGTGACGCCTCGGAGACCGTGCCCGCGATCCATCCGCCGTTCGCGGCGCCCTCAGGGCCGCGGAAACGCGCTGGAACGGTCACCACGGTCTGCAGCTCGGCAGCCGTCGTCATGCGGCACCTCCTGATCGCCTTTTATGGCGATTCATCCTCGAAAATCCCTCTAAACGGACCGACCGATTTTACCGGAGTCGTTGCACACACAGCGAACCAGGCGGCGATGTTCCGCGGGCCAACGGCGCTTTGCCACACGCTGTCCGGCTCGGGACCACGAGATCGTCTCCGCCCCGCGAACCCGTCCCGGCGGCCGCTTCCGGCCCCCGCGCGCCTCCGGCTCCCCGTACGGCCGCCGGCCCCGCACCCGATGGACCGGCCGTCAAGCGGGCACGACGAAGTGACCCCGCGCGACGACGATCACACGGTACGGGCGGCGGGCGGGTCGCCTGCGCCGTTGAACCCTACCGCGCGCACGCGGCCCGCGCGCGGGGCACCCGCGCCGCCCCCGAAGCCCTCGGACGGCGCACAGGCGGCCCGGAGTCGCCAGGACGGCACGGGCCAAGGTTCACCGCCCGTCGGCCCCGCGCCCCTCGATCCGCGAAAGACAGCTGCTGACCTGGGATCACAGCACCGGGAGGTAGCGGCCGAGCTCGAACTCGGTGACCTGGCGGCGGTACTCGCGCCACTCGGTGCGTTTGTTGCGCAGGAAGTGAATGCCGCACCTCAGCCAAGTGAATGCCGCACCTCAGCCACCTGCGGACACCTGCGGACACCTGCGCGCCACCGCACCGACCTCGCTGCCGAGCCGTCAGCTTCCGCCGCCATCTGTCGTCGTTGACCCCCTTCGCACGGCCTGCAGACGGCCCAGCCTGACAGTCGCCCGAGCCGCCGCCCCATGTGCCTGGGTGACTGTTCTACCCGGTCATATGGGATGAGCCGGGTCAGATCACGGTCTTGACGCGGTTGAGATGTTCAGGCTTGTTGATCTCGGTAAGCCGTGATCCTGGGGGCATGGGTGACGGGCACCGTGAGCGACCGCTCAGGTTCTTGCTGCTGCTGGTGATGGCGGGGGTGGTGGCGGCGGTGGCGCCGTTGACCCCCTCGACGTGGCCGCCGGCGGTGCGGGTGGTGCTGGCCGTGGCGGGGGCGATCGCGGCGGGGGCCGCGGGGTCGTATGTCAGCGAGTGGCTTACCGCCCGGCGGGCGCTCAAGGCCGCTGAAGATGCCGCCGTCGCTGAGACGGATGCACGGCGGGCGGCGTTGGTGGCCACCCGTGAGGTGGCCGCGGCGGGTGAGAGCGTGGCGGGGCTGCTGCGTCCCGAACGTGGAGCGGTCACGTTCGCCGGGCGTGTGGACGAGCTGAGGTCGCTGACCGGCTGGTGCGGGGATGAGGCGGCCTGTCCGGTCTGGTTGCTGACCGGCCAGGGCGGAGTGGGCAAGACCCGGCTGGCCTTGCACTTGGCCGAGTCGCTGCCTTTTATGGAGTGGGAGTGGCAGCAGGTCCGGCCGGGTCAGGAGGTGGCGGCCGTCCGGGCCGCCCGCCAGGTGGATCAGCGGGTGTTGCTCCTGGTCGATTACGCCGAGACCCGCTCTGAGCTGGCGGCCATGCTGGCCGAGGTAGTACGCCTGGAAGCGGCTGGAGACGCGGGCCGGCTGCGGGTGCTGCTGGTGGCCCGTCAAGCCGGTGAATGGTGGACGGAACTGGACACCGAATCGGATGCGGTCCGGGATCTGGTGTCGCGCGTCTCGGTGCTGGACTTGGCGCCCGCCTTGGACACCGATCGCGGTGACCTTCAGGTGATCCAGGAGGCGCTGCCCTCCTTCGCGGCCGCACGGGGCCGTCCGGTGCCGCAGGTGTCCTTCACCGTTGATGCGGCGGAGCGGTTGCCGGTACTGGTACTGCATGCGGCGGCGCTGGTGGCGGTGCTGGACGAGGAGCAGGGCAGCGCCAGAGGCCGGGCGGCTGCGAATTCGGGGGTGTTGGACCGGCTGCTCGGGCATGAGCGGCGACTGTGGGACAAAACCGCCCGGCGCGCCGAGGTGGGGGTGGATCGGGCGGTGCTGCGACAGGTGGTCGCGGCTGTGGCGCTGCTGCTGGACCCTCAAGACCACGATGAGCAGGCCGTGCGGGCGGTGGTACGGCGGGTGCCCGACCTTGCGCGAGCCGATGACGTGCGGGTGGGGGCGGTGGTGCGGTGGCTGCGGCAGGTGTATCCCGGCGGCGGGGAACGGGTTGAGGCGTTGCGGCCCGATCTGCTGGCCGAGCGGCACGCCACCCATGAGCTGGCGGCGAATTCGCTGCTGCGCCGGGCCTGCCTGACCGATCTGACCCGTCGGCAGGCGGTACGGACACTGACGATCCTGACCCGGGCATGCACCCATCACGACCAGGCACCCGGCCTGATCGAACAGGCGTTACAGCAGGATCTGACCGGCCTGGCCAAAGCAGCGATCACAGTCGCGGTCCAGACAGGTACTCGCCTGGGTGACCTGTTCGCCCGTGTCCTGGAAAACGCCTCGGCCGACGTGACCGACCTCCAGCAAATCGCCGACATGATCCCTTACCCGACGGTGGCCTTGGCCGCTGCCGATGTGACAGTGAACCGCCGGGTCCGGAACCTTCTGCCGACTGACACCGACCCTGCCCGAATAGCCGAATGGAGCGACAGGCTCGCCTTGCGCCTGGCTCAACTTGGCCGGCGGGAAGAGGCGCTGGAGGCCGTCACCGAAGCCGTCACCGTTCACCGGTCTCTGGCCCAGGCCCACCCCGACGTCCTCCTGCCCGACCTCGCCGGCTCGCTGAACAACCAGTCCGGCCGCCTGGCGGACTTGGGGCGACGGGAGGAGGCACTGACCGCGATCGAAGAAGCCGTCCAGATCCGCCGCGCCCTGGCCCAGGCCCACCCCGGCGCCTTCCTGCCCGACCTCGCCCACTCGCTGAACAACCAGTCCAACCGCCTGTCGAGCTTAGGGCGACGGGAGGAGGCACTGACCGCGATCGAAGAAGCCGTCGACCTCCACCGCGCCCTGGCCCTGGCCCACCCCTACGCCTTCCTGCCCGACCTCGCCCTGTCGCTGAGCAACCAGTCCGGCCGCCTGGCGGACTTGGGGCGACGGGAGGAGGCACTGACCGCGATCGAAGAAGCCGTCCAGATCCGCCGCGCCCTGGCCCAGGCCCTCCCCGACGCCTTCCTGCCCAACCTCGCCACCTCGCTGAACAACCAGTCCAACTGCCTGTCGAGCCTGGGGCGACGGGAGGAGGCACTGACCGCGATCGAAGAAGCCGTCACCGTTTACCGCGCCCTGGCCCAAGCCCACCCCGACGCCTTCCTGCCCAACCTCGCCCACTCGCTGAACAACCAGTCCAACCGCCTGTCGAGCCTGGAGCGACGGGAGGAGGCACTGACCGCGATCGAAGAAGCCGTCACCGTTTACCGCTCTCTGACCCGGGCCCACCCCGACGCCTTCCTGCCCGACCTCGCCAGCTCGCTGAACAACCAATCCGCCTTCCTGTCGAGCCTGGGGCGACGGGAGGAGGCACTGACCGCGATCGAAGAAGCCGTCCAGATCCGCCGCGCCCTGGCCCAGGCCCACCCCGACGCCTTCCTGCCCGACCTGGCGGGAAGCTTGGCGATGAAGGGAATGATTCTGCTTCAGAACGGCAACGCTGGCGGATCGGCTCCCTTCCTGCTGGAGAGCCTGATAATTTCCGTTGGAAAGGAGCTAGAGGAGCTGGTTCCACTTGCCTCGGACCTTCTCCGCCAGGCATATCAGCACACCCCGGAAAGCGTCGCACGAGCATGGCGTGAGATCACCGAAAGCGACCTGCCAGGTTGGCTGACGGATACCTGGACCACAGGTGAGTGATCCTCGCGAACATAGCGCGCGGGGCGGCGAGATGCAGCCGGCCCAGAGCCGTTGAGACGGCGCGGGGCCGGCGGTTCATCACCGTTGGCCCCGCGTCCTCACGCTACGGGAGTCTGCCCCCTGACCTGTGCTTACAGCACCGGGAGGTAGCGGCCGAGCTCGAACTCGGTGACCTGGCGGCGGTACTCGCGCCACTCGGTGCGCTTGTTGCGCAGGAAGTAGTCGAAGACGTGCTCGCCGAGGGTCTCCGCGACCAGTTCGCTGCGCTCCATGACGGCGATGGCCTCGTCCAGCGACTGCGGCAGCGGCTGGATGCCCAGGGCACGGCGCTCGGCGGAGGTCAGCGCCCAGACGTCGTCCTCGGCGCCGGGCGGCATCTCGTAACCCTGCTCGATGCCCCTCAGGCCCGCGGCGAGGATCACCGCGAAGGCGAGGTACGGGTTGCAGGCGGAGTCGAGCGAACGGAACTCGATGCGGGTCGAGCCGCTCTTGTGGGGCTTGTACATCGGCACCCGGACGAGGGCCGAGCGGTTGTTGTGGCCCCAGGAGATGTAGCTGGGGGCCTCGCCACCCGCTCCGGCGATCGCCTCGGCGCCGCCCCACAGGCGCTTGTAGGAGTTGACCCACTGGTTGCAGACCGCGGTGATCTCCGCGGCGTGCGTGAGCAGACCGCCGATGAAGGAGCGGCCGACCTTGGAGAGCTGGTAGTCGGCTCCCGGCTCGTGGAAGGCGTTGCGGTCGCCCTCGAACAGCGACATGTGGGTGTGCATGCCGGAGCCGGGGTACTCGGTGAACGGCTTGGGCATGAAGCTCGCCCAGATGCCCTGCTCCAGCGCGACCTCCTTCATGACCAGGCGGAAGGTCATGATGTTGTCGGCGGTGGTGAGCGCGTCGGCGTAGCGCAGGTCGATCTCCTGCTGCCCCGGGCCGCCCTCGTGGTGGCTGTACTCGACCGAGATGCCCATCGACTCCAGCATCATGATCGCGTTGCGCCGGAAGTCGTGGCCCGAGCTGTGCGGGGTGTGGTCGAAGTAGCCGCCGTCGTCGATCGGCTCGGGGCGCATGCCCGCCGCCGGCCGGTTCTTCAGCAGGAAGAACTCGACCTCGGGGTGGGTGTAGAAGCTGAAGCCCATGTCGGAGGCCCTGGCCAGGATGCGCTTGAGCACCCAGCGGGGGTCGGCGTGCGAGGGCGAGCCGTCGGGCATGAGGATGTCGCAGAACATCCGGGCCGCGCCCGGCGTCTCACTGCGCCAGGGCAGGATCTGGAACGTGGAGGGGTCGGGCTTGGCGAGCATGTCCGACTCGTAGACGCGGGCGAAGCCCTCGATCGCCGAGCCGTCGAAGCCGATGCCCTCGGCGAAGGCGCCCTCGAGCTCCGCCGGGGCGATCGCCACCGATTTCAGGAACCCGAGCACGTCGGTGAACCACAGCCGGATGAACCGGATGTCGCGCTCCTCGAGCGTACGGAGAACGAACTCCTGCTGGCGGTCCAAAGCCTCTCCTCCACTGCCGACGCCGACGCGGTGCGACACGTCTGGCCTTCTACCAGTCTGCCCGCTCCGTGTTTCGGACACGTTACGAGGAAGAACAGGTGGAGACCACATCGGGCATGCCACGCCCCCATGGACGATTCCCCCCTTTCCGCGACCGGCGCCGGGCGGCGTGCGGACGGGCGTCCCGATCCCGGCTCGCCGTACCGTCCCGGCCCCGTCGGCGCACCCGGCCAGGCGGGAGGCCGCCCCGCCCCTCCCCCTGCGGGCACGGAGACACGCCAGGCGGAAGCGGTACTGGTTACCCGGCATGACCAGGCGAAACAATGCGGGCCACCGGCCCGGGACCGGCGGCGGCGTTTCGCGGCCGGACATCGGAAACCTACGTCCTTCGGGGGAAGAGACGATGCGTACCCAGCCCCACGGACCGCGAGGCGGGGCCGCGCCCCGTACCGCGACCTCGGCCACTCCCACGTCCGCGCCCACACCCCCACCCCTGCCCGCGCCGCGGAGCGCGCCCCGGGCCGCACCTCAAAGCGCACCTCAGACCGTGCCTCAGACCGTGCCTCAGACCGTGCCTCAGACCGTGCCCCGGGCCGCGCTCCGGACCCCGCTCGGCGAACGGCTCGGCGAGCGGCTCGCGGCGATGTCGGTGCCGTGCCCCATGCACCCGTCGGTGCACCGGATCGAGGCGGCGGTCATCGACTGGGCGCGCGGGACCGGCCTGGACACCGATCCGGCGGCCGGGGTGCACCTGCTGGCGGGCCGGGCGTTCGCCCGGTACGACACCGGCGTGGCCACGCTGTTCGCGCGCTGGCTGACCTGGCTGTCACGGCTGCGCGGGGAGCCCTCGGCCTTCGAGGGGGTGCTCGCGATCGCCGGGGGCGGCGAGCCGGGGCCGGCGCCGCTCGAACGTGCCTTCGCCGACCTGTGGCGGGCCTGCGCGCCCGCCATGAGCGACGGGTGGCGCGAGCGGTTCACCGCCGGGCTCGTCGCGCAGCGCGCGGCGCTGCCCGGGGCCCGCGTGTCCTCCGGCGAGGACCGCCCGGCGCCGGGCGGGGCGGGGTTCGGCCGGCACCTGTTCGACCTGGTCGAGCCCTGCGTCGGCGTCGAGGTGCCCGCCCGGATCCAGGAGAGCCCCCAGTGGCGGTCGGCGGCCGAGGCGAGCGGCGACGTGGTCGCCTGGTGCGACGACCTGGCCGCCGGGGGCGGTCGCGGAACGGCCGTCTCGGCCCCGCCGGACGGCGGCGAGGCCGCCGCGGAGTGGGTCGCCGACCGCGTGGTGGCCCGGATGGAGGAGCTCTGGAACGCCGCCCGCGCGCTTCCCCTCCTCGTCGAGCGGTGCGATCTCGGCTTCGCGGCCTCACGCGATGTCATCCGGGTGGCCTGCGCCTTCTTGACGATTCCCAGGGCTTACCTGGAGGGACTCCTGGAATCACCTCGCTATCGTCACCTAGAGTAACCGCCTGAGTTCTTCGGGTAACATGGAGGTCAAGTTGAGCACAGAGCTTCTCAACCGGAAACTGGACCGTGCCTTCGAGCATCTGGACGCCGGGGGCAACGGGACGGTCGAGCACGACGACCTGCTCGGCCTGGGCGCCCGGATCCTGGTCGGCTTCGGCGAGTCGCCGACCTCGGCCGCCGGCAGCAAGCTGATCGACGGCTTCGAGTCGATCTGGCGGGCTCTGTCGGCCGAGCTCGCCCTCGACGACGAGGGCGCGATCTCGCCGGAGGAGTTCCGGACCGGCATGGTCTCGGCGTTCGCCGGGGACGAGCGGTTCGACGCGGCGTTCAGGCCCGCCGCCGAGGCGATCGCGGAGCTGTGCGACACCGACGGCGACGGGGTGGTCGGGCCCGCCGGGTTCCGGGTGATGCTCAGCGCCTTCGGCACCCCGCACGACGAGGTGGAGGCCGCCTTCGAGCGGCTGGACCTCGACCGCGACCGGAGCATCTCGGTCGGCGAGCTGGTCGAGGCGACCCGTCAGTACTACACGAGCGCCGATCCCCTCGCGACCGGCAACTGGCTGTTCGGTCGGCTGTAGTGCCTGTCATCCACACACCCCTCAGAACGACCGGCAGGACGGGAACCACGGGGACCCCGGGAAAGACCGGGGTGCGGTCGTCGCGGGAGCGGGCCTCCTCGGTGGCCGCGGCCCTGCTGCTGCCCCTCGTCGACCGGATCACGGTGATGGCCGCGCCGTGCCGCATGCACGCGTCGATCGACCGGATCACCGCCTCACTCGCCGAATGGACCCGCGAGGTCGGGCTCGACACCCCCTCGTCAGCGGGGTTCGACCGGATGGCGGGCCGGGCCTTCGCCGGATCCGGGGCGGACTCGACGCTCCTGTTCGCCAAATGGCTGACCTGGCTGTTCCACTTCGACGACGAGTGGGACGAGAAGCCCGCCGGACGCGCGGCCGGAATCGTGGAGGCCACCTTCACCCGCCTCGCCCGGCACACCGCGGAGACCGGCCGGGACACCACGGAGACGGACCAGGACACTGCGGAGACGGACCGGGACACCGCGGAGACGAAGGGGGCCGTGCCGCTCCGGTCACCGGGCGGAGCCGCGCCGTGGCCGGCGGGTTTCTCTCCCTTCCCGCCCCTCCAGGCGAGGAGCGCCACCCCGGTCGAGGTGGCCTTCAGGAACCTCTGGGAGGAGACGGCCCCGCGGATGAGCGCCCGCTGGCGTGAGCGCTTCACCCGGGGGCTGGCGGCCCAGGGGGCGGCCTGCCGTACTGAGGCGGAGAACCGGTGCGCCGGGCGGGTGCCCTCGGCGGCGGAGTATCCCGCGCTGCGGCGGGGAACGGCCGGCCCCTACCTGTTCGACCTGGTGGAGCCGTGCCTCGGGGTCGAGGTGCCGGCCGGGCTGCGGGAGAGCCCGACGTGGCGGACGCTGGTCGACGCCTGCAACGACGTCACCGCGTGGTGCAACGACGTCGCCTCCCACCACAAGGAGCAGGCGAACGGGGACATGCACAACTACGTGACGGTCGCCGCCCACGCGTTCGGCCTGTCGAACACCGACGCCGTGGCGTGGGTGAACGACCGGATCGCCGAGCGCGCCGAGGATCTCAGGGCGGCCGCGAGGCGGCTTCCCGGGCTGTTCGACAGGTTCGGGCTCTCGCCGGTCCAGGCCAGGAACGCCAGCAAGGTGGCCTGCGCGTTCCTCGCCGCCCCCAGGGCCCAGCTGGAGTGGCTCCTGGAGTCCAGCAGGTACAGCCTGGCGGACACCAGGTGACGTAGCCGCGTCACCCGGGGATCGGTCGCCGCCCGCCCGCGGCCCGGTCGCGTTTCCCCCCGTCCCGTCCCCGGCCCCGGCGCCCCGATCGTGGCGGCGCCGGCCCCGTCCCACCCGCGTGAACGCCGGGAGGGAAGGTGAACACGGTCGTGGATGGGCGGTGGGACGTCATGGTGACACCTGGCGCACACACCGCTTTAAACGCATATTGATCCAATTGCGGTTCCCGCCGGTTAAGGTCCCTTTAACAGGAAATGGAAGGGCCGGAACGATGCGCGGGCTGAGCCGGGTGTTCCCTGCGGTGACGCCTGTCCAGGCGCGGATCGCGGCGGTGCTGATCGCCGCCGTCTCGGTCGCCATGGAGTGCGTCAACATCTGGGTCACCGCCCGGCTCCCGCAGCCGTCGTACACACCGCTGCCGTTCGCGCCCGAGGACGTGGCCGGTACGGCGTTCCCGATCTTCGGGGCCCTGCTGGTGTTCCAGCGGCCCCGGCTGGTCATCGGCTGGCTGCTCTGCCTGGGCGGGCTGTGCTCGGCGCTGAACAGCCTGTCGACGAACCTCGCGCTGCTGGAGATGGACACGGGGAGGTTCGGGCTTCCGGAGCGGATCTGGACGGTCGTCGGCGTGAGCTGGAAGCTCACCGTCCTGCAACTGGGCGTGCTGCTGCCGCTGCTGTACCCGGACGGGCGTCTGCCCTCCCGCCGCTGGCGGCCGCTGATCTGGTTCACCGTCACCGTGCTGACCCTCGACGTGCTGCGCGCGGAGTTCCTGTCCCCGCAGACACCGGACCGCTCCGACCTCCCCTGGCGCGTCCACTTCCTGCTGGAGCAGCTCGCCAACGCGGCCATGATCCTGGCGTTCGTCTCGCTGGCCGTACGGTTCCGGCGGGTGAGCCTGGAGGAGCGCAGGCAGATCCTGTGGCCGCTGCTGGCGATCGCCACCGTGATCGTCCCCTTGGTGATCGGCAACCCGGTGTGGTGGCTGGCCTCGTTCACGATCCTGCTCATTCCCGCCGCGATCACCTTCTCCGTGCTGCGCCACCGGCTCTACGGCATCGACACGCTGATCACGCGGACGCTGGTGGGCGCGGGGCTGGTCGGTGTGATCGGCGGCGTGTACGTGGCGGCCGGGGCGGTCTCCAGCCTGTTCCTGTCCGACATCGACCGGCTCGGCGGCCTGCTCGCCGCGCTCTGCGCCGGGGCGTTCTTCCAGCCGCTGCGCCGGGTGCTCCAGCGTGGCGCGGACCGCCTGCTCTACGGCAGCAAGGGCGATCCGGTGACGCTGGCCGACGGACTGCGGCGGCGGCTGCAGCGCACCGACCCGGCGGAGGGCCTGACGGCCGCGCTGGAGGTGCTCCGCGACGGCCTGGCGGTGACCGGGGTGGCCGTGCGCTTCCTGGACGGCGGCCCCGAGAGGGCGGCCGTGGGGAAGCTGGAGAAGGTGGTCCGCGAGGTCGGGCTGGTCTGGCACGGCGAGCCGGTCGGCTACCTGCTCATCGGCCCGCCGGGGGTCAGGCGCCTGCCGGCCGCGCACAACGGGCGGGTCATCGCCACGCTCACGCCGTACGTGGCGGACGCCGCCCACGCGGTCCGGCTGGTCGGCGCGTTGCGGCGCTCCCGCGAGCGGATCGTCGCCACCCGCGAGGAGGAGCGGCGCCGCCTGCGCAGAGACCTCCACGACGGGCTCGGCCAGTCGCTCAGCGGAATGGCTATGTCCATCAACATGGCCAGGCACTCGCTGCGCGCCTCCCCCGAGACCGCCGAGCGGATGCTCAGCGACCTGCGCTCCGGCATGGACGCGGTGACCAGCGACATCAGGCACCTGGTCTACGGCCTGCGCCCGCCCGCGCTGGACGACCTCGGCCTGGCCAAGGCCGTCACGGAGATGGCGGGGCCCGGCGTGACGGTCGAGGTGAGCGGTGAGCTGGCCGGGCTGCCCGCCGCCGCCGAGGTCGCCGCCTACCGGATCGTCCAGGAGGCGCTCACCAACGTCCGCAGGCACGCAGGGGCCGAGGTGGTGCTGGTCTCGCTGGAACGGGTCTCCCTGGAGCGGGGCGAGCAGCTGAACATCCGGGTGAGCGACGACGGGGCCGGGCTCTCGCCGGACAGGCGCTCGGGTGTGGGACTGGCGTCGATGCGCGAGCGGGCGGCCGAGCTCGGCGGCACCTGTGTGATCACCTCGCCGCCCGGAGGCGGGACGGTGGTCGAAGCCGTGCTCCCGTTGAACTTGAATGTAGAGACCTGACCACTGATTATTTCTTACAGTACGCGAACGATGGTGGGTATTGCCGTATGACGTTAGACCAGCTAGCTCTACGCTTGCCCCTGCAATGCTGACATTTCGTGCTCTCGGACCGTTCCAGGCGTGCCACGGCGACACGGTGCTCGACCTCGGTGGTCAACGACAGATGGCCGTGCTGGCCCGCCTGCTCGTCGCGGGCGGCCGCGCCGTCCCCGTAAGCATGCTCATCGACGAGCTCTGGCCCGGGGAACCCCCGGCCCAGGCCCTGTCCACCATCCAGGGATACGTGTCGCGGCTGCGGCGCGCCCTGGAGCCCGGACGCGCCCCCAGGGAGGAGGCGGAGGTCCTGGTCTCGGCTCCGCCGGGATACGCCCTGCGCGCCGGCACCGAGCAGGTGGACTCCTGGAGGTTCGAGAACGCCGTCAAGACGGAGGGCGAGCCCTCGGCGGTGTGGGAGCTCCTGGGACACGCCCTCGCGCTGTGGCGCGGCCCCGCGCTGGCCGAGTTCTCCGACCTGCCGTGGGCCGTCACCGAAGCGGGCCGGCTGGAGGAGCTGAGGCTGATCGCGGTCGAGCGCCGCGCCGACGCGGGGCTCATGCTCGGGCAGTCCGGCGCGCTGGTCGCCGATCTGGAGGCGCACGTCTCGGCCCATCCGCTGCGCGAGGAGGCCTGGCGGCTGCTCGCGCTGGCGCTCTACCGCAGCGGCAGGCAGGGAGACGCGCTGGGAGCGCTCCGGCGGGCCAGGATGACACTCCGCGAGGAGCTCGGCCTCGACCTCGGCGCCACCCTCCAGCGCCTGGAGTCGGACATGCTGTCCCACGCCGCCCACCTGGACCTGCGCAAGGAGGCCGCCCCCCACCGGGAGAGCGTCTCGGCGCGGGCGGCCGAACCCGCCGCGCTGCGCGTGGTGGTGGTCGACGACCAGGCGCTGGTCCGCACCGGCCTGCGGGTCGTGCTGGACAGCGAGCCGGGCCTCCACCTCGTCGGCGAGGCGGAGGACGGCGAGCAGGCGATCGCGGTCGTCCGCGAGACCTCTCCCGACCTGGTGCTGATGGACATCCAGATGCCCCGCCTCGACGGCCTGACCGCCGCGCGGCGGATCCTGTCCGACGAGGCCCCTCCGAAGGTGATCATGATGACCACGTTCGGCACGGACGACAACCTGTACGCCGCGCTGCGGGCCGGGGTGAGCGGCTTCGTGCTGAAGACCTCCGCGCCGGAGCAGCTCATCACCGCGATGCGCGCCGCGCAGGCCGGTGACGCGCTGATCGACCCCGCGGTCACCACCCGCCTGATCGCGGCCTTCGCCGGGCGGACCAACCCCTCGGCCCCTCCGGGGCTGGCCGGTCTCGGCGACACCGAGCTGGACCTGATGAAGCTGATCGCCAGGGGGCTCACCAACCGCCAGATCTCGGCGACCCTGGCGATCTCCGAACGGTCGGTCGCCCAGGCGGTGACCAAGCTCCTGGACCACCTGGGGCTGTTCGACCGGGCCCAGCTTGTCGTCGCGGCGTACGAATCGGGACTGGTCAATCCAGGTGATGTGGGCAGGTAACGATGTTCATGCGGGCGCGGCCGGGTAAGGGCGCGGGCGCCTCCGGGCCGGACGAGGAGACCCCCGGACCGGGCGCGGGCGCCTCCGGACCGGGTGGGGAGGGCTCCGGGCCGGCCGAGGTCTCCCCCCGGGCGGGCGGGGACGCCTCGGAATCGGCCGAGGGCACCCTTCGGCCGGGTGCGGACTCGTTGATCCCACCCCGCCCCGCCCCGACCATCGTGCGCGACCTGCTGGACTCTCCGCTGCGCCTGACGGTCATCGCGCTGTCGTTCGTCGCGTTCGGGCTCACGGTGGCCGGAATCCTGATCACCGAGAGCCTCCCGCCCGAGTGGGCCCCCGGACCTCGGTTCGCCCCCGACCACTCCGTCGGGCTCGCCTTCACCCTGGTGGGAGCGTTCCTGCTGGCCCACAGGGCGCGCCCGGCCACGGCCTGGCTGATGTGCTTCGGCGGCATGGGCGGCGCGCTCAACGTCTTCTGCACCGCCATGATGGGCCGCTCGGGCGCCGACGGCGCACTGGTCGTCGCGGGGTACTACCGCCCCTTCACCGGGGTCGGCTGGATCGTCGGCGGCATGCTGCTGGCCACCCTGCTGCCGCTCTACTCCCCCGACGGACGGCTGCCCTCGAAGCGCTGGCGCCCGGTGGTGGTCGCGGCGTACGCGCTGATAGCGGTGGAGATCGTCCGCGCGATCGTGCGCCCCACGCCGACCCCGCAGAACTACCCGCTGCCCCAGATCATCCCCAACCCGCTGGCGATCGAGGCGCTCGCCCCGTACCACGCGTCACTGCAGCAGGCGATCGTGTCGATGACCATGGTCTTCGCCGTCCTGGCCATGCTGTCGCTGGTGCTGCGCCTGCGCAGGGCCGATCCGATGACGCGGCGCCAGATCGCCTGGCCGCTGACCGCGTTCGCGATCTACATCGCCTGCATGCTCGCCGGTGAGGACTGGATGTTCGCGGCCGCCGTCTGGACCGGGATGATCCCGGTCGCCATCGCCTTCTCCGTGCTGCGCTACCGCCTGTACGGCATCGACACCGTGATCAGCCGCGCCTTCGTGGCCGCCGGGCTGATCGCCGCGGTCAGCGTCGTCTACTTCGGGGCGGGGGCGATCGCCGGGTTCGCCCTGTCCGGCTACGACCGGGTGGGCGGCCTGGTGGCGGCGCTGTTCGCCGGGGTGTTCTTCCACCCGCTCCGGCACATGCTGCGGCGCTGGGTCGACCGGCTCATGTACGGCACGCACGGCGACCCGAAGGCCCTGGCCGCCCGGCTGTCCAGGGAGGTCGGCCAGACCGAGCCCGCCAACGCCCTCGCCGCCATCGCCGCCGTGGTCAGGGACGGCCTCAGCGTCACCGGCGTCGCGGTCGAGGTGCGGGACCCCGGCACCCGGCGGGTGGAGGTCGGCCTGCTCGGCCCGGCCCCTCGTGTGGTGCCGCTGGTGTGGCACGGTGAGCCGGTCGGACGGCTGCTCCTCGGCTCCCCTGGCCCCCGCAGGTTCGCCGCCGCCCACAACGACCGCCTGATCGCCGTGGTCACGCCGTACGTGGCGGACGTGGTGCACGCCGTGAGGATGACCGCCGACCTGCAGCGTTCCCGCGAGCGCATCCTCACCGCCCGCGAGGAGGAGCGCCGCCGCCTGCGCCGGGACCTGCACGACGGGCTCGGCCACGCGCTGACCGACATGGCGATGTCGATCAACATGGCCAGGATCAGCCTGCGCAGCGCCCCCGCCTCCGCCGACCGGCTCCTGGCCGAGCTGCGCGGCGGCATGGACACGGTCGGCCAGGAGATCAGGGAGCTGGTGTACGGCCTGCGCCCGCCGACCCTGGACGAGCTCGGCCTGGCCGGAGCCGTACGGGCGCTGGCCGCCGAGGGCGAGCCTCGGGTGGCCGTCGAGACCGAGGGCGACCTGTCCGACCTGCCCGCCGCCGCCGAGGTCGCCGCCTACCGGATCGCGCAGGAGGGGCTGACCAACATCCGCAAGCACGCGGGGGCGCGCTCGGCGGTGGTCTCGCTGCGGCGCGGCGACTCGCTGGTGGTCCGCGTCCAGGACGACGGGCACGGGCTGCCCGCGGGGCCGCGCTCCGGCATCGGCATGATCTCGATGCGTGAGCGCGCCGCCGAACTCGGCGGGACATGCGTGATCGGCCCGGCGCCGGGCGGCGGCACGGTGGTCGAGGCCGTTCTGCCGATTTCCGCCGCCTGAGTGTGAACCTTCCGCCCCTTCCAAGGCTCTAACTATGCGTCGTTGAACTTATCTGAGGAGCTTGTCGTGAAGCACCTGGCACTGGCCGTCGGCGCCGCACTCGCCGTGTCCACCGCCGCAGTCGCCTCCCCCGCACTGGCCTCGTCACGGGCCGCGACCACTCCGGGCGCCGTCTACCTCGGCTACAAAAGCACGGGAGTCGAGGTGACCACCCAGCAGGGCGGCCTGAGCAGGCTGACCGTCGGCGGCGGGAACTTCGTCGGGCAATTCGCCGCCGCGCCGGGCGGCGGGAAGGTCGCCTGGATCGACGGCAAGAGCCGCCTGCACGTCAAGAGCGCGAGCGGGGACAAGGTGATCGCCCAGAACGCCGCGTACGGCGGGCCCTGCCTGACCCCCGCCTGGAGCGCGGACGGCAAGCGGATCGCCTACGTGGTGAAGGGCACGGCCGACGCCGGGACCGTCGCCCTGGTCGGCTCCGGCGGCGGGAGGCCGGTCACCGCCGGCAAGACCCTCGGCGTCTGCCACCTGGCCTGGTCGGCCGACGGCAAGACGCTCGCCGGGTACGCCGGGGACACCGACGGCGTCTACCTCCTGAACACCGTCTCGCACGTCTCCACCAGGGTCCCCGGGATCAAGCTCGCCAATCACGTGGACGGCCTCTCCCCCAACGGCGACCGGGTCGTGGTGAACACGATCAGCCCCTCCGATCCCGGCGGCGACGGCTCCTGGCCCCTGGCGTACACCCCGTCGCTCTACGAGACCAAGACCGGTAAGAAGATCACCATCCCGGTCAAGGGCACGCTGATCGGCGCCCGCTTCCTGTACGACGGCACCCTCGTGGTCCGGGTCAAGGGCAGGAGCTTCAACACGTGGGTCGTCCTCGACCCCGACACCTACAAGGTGAGCCAGCGCGTGCCCGAGATCAAGGAGGCCAGGAACCTCGGCCTGCTCGGCGTCATGGGCTGATCCCGGCCCCGGTGCCGTCCGGGCCCCTCGGCGGCGGATCGGGGGCGGCAATAAGGTGGGCCTCGTGGCTCAACTGCGCATCGCCCTGGCCCAGACCAATCCCGCGGTCGGCGACCTGGCGGCGAACGCCGACAGGCTCGTCGAGTGGACCCGGCGCGCCGCCGACCGCGGTGCGCACCTGGTGGTCTTCACCGAGATGTTCCTCACCGGATACCCGGTCGAGGACCTGGTGCTGCGGAACTCGTTCGTGGAGGCGTCGATCGCCGCCGTCGAGGCCCTCGCCGCCCGGCTGGCCGGCGAGGGGCTCGGCGAGACGCCGGTGGTCGTCGGCTACGTGGACCGGGCGAACCTGGCACCGCGCGTCGGCCAGCCGAAGGGCGCCCCGCTGGACGCGGCGGCCCTGCTCCACCGGGGCCGGGTGGTCGTCAAGACCGCCAAGCACCACCTGCCGAACTACGGGGTCTTCGACGAGTACCGCTACTTCGTGCGCGGCGACCGGCTGCCGATCTTCCGGCTCCACGGGGTCGACGTGGCGATCGCCGTCTGCGAGGACCTGTGGCAGGAGGGCGGACCCGTCGCCGTGGTCGCGGAGACCGGGGCCGGGCTGCTGGTCGTGCCGAACGCCTCGCCGTACGAGAGGAAGAAGGACGACGTACGGCTCGCGCTCGTCGCGCGGCGGGCCGGGGAGGCCGGTTGCGCCCTCGCCTACGCCAACCAGGTGGGCGGGCAGGACGAGCTGGTCTTCGACGGCGACTCGCTCATCGTCTCCGCCTCCGGCGAGCTGGTGGCGCGGGCCGCGCAGTTCTCCGAGGAACTGCTCGTGACGGACCTGGAGCTGCCCGAGGCCCGCTTCGGCGGTCTCGGGACGTTCGAGGTCGACGCCGCCGACGGAACCGTGATCACGGTGGAGCGGATCGAGCTGTCGGCCTTCCCGGTGGAGCCGTACGAACCGGAGCCCCCCTCGATCGCCGCGCCCCTCGGGGACACCGCCGAGGTCTACTCGGCGCTGGTCCTCGCGGTCCGCGACTACGTGCGGAAGAACGGCTTCCAGTCGGTCGTCCTCGGCCTGTCCGGCGGGATCGACTCCGCGCTGACCGCCACGATCGCCTCGGACGCGATCGGCCCCGAGCGGGTGCACGCGGTCATGATGCCCTCCCGCTACTCCTCGGAGCACTCCCTGGGCGACGCCAGGGAGCTGGTCGAACGGCAGGGGATCAACGCCCAGGTCGTCCCGATCTCCGACATCGTCACCGCCTTCGAGAAGGAGATCTCCCTGTCCGGCCTGGCCGCGGAGAACCTCCAGGCCCGGGTGCGCGGCATGATCCTGATGGGCCTGTCCAACCAGCACGGCCACCTCGTCCTCACCACCGGCAACAAGAGCGAGCTGGCCGCCGGATACTCCACCCTCTACGGCGACTCCGCCGGGGGCTTCGCCCCCATCAAGGACGTGCTCAAGACCGCGGTCTGGGAGCTGTCCCGCTGGCGCAACGCCCAGGCGGGCAGGTCGGGCGACTTCCTCTACGGCTTCGACAGGCCGCCGATCCCGGAGAACTCCATCGAGAAGGAGCCGAGCGCGGAGCTCCGCCCCGGCCAGCGCGACACCGACTCGCTGCCGGAGTACGACGTGCTGGACCGTCTTCTCGACGACTACGTCGAAAAGGACATGGGCTCGGCCGAACTGATCGCCGCCGGTCACGACCCGGCCCTGGTCTCCCGGATCATCCGCCTGGTCGACCTGGCCGAGTACAAGCGCCGCCAGTATCCCCCGGGCCCCAAGATCACCCCCAAGAACTTCGGACGCGACCGCCGCCTGCCCATCACCAACCGCTGGCGCGAGACGCCCTCCTGAGAACACCCGCGGTGGCGGGCGCGCCGGGGACGGCGGCCGACACGCACGGGGGCCGCCCGTCCGGCGCGGCGGGCGGTGCGGGGGCGGTGCGGGGGCGGTGGAAAACCGGGCCGAAGCATCTCCTCGTGGCCGTGCATGACCTGGCCGGGATGGGTATCACCGCAGGGAGGTGTCACCGACGGCCGGGAAGGGGGCTGAACGGCCGGTCGGCGGTGATCCCACGGGTGATGAACGGACCACGTCCCCCCTTCGCGCGGTCTTCGGGCACGGCGCGGCGCGGTGTCGCATGGGGCCATCGGCCGACGACCGTAGTCCACCGAAATCCAGGCAAAAGGGGGGAATCCAATGAAGGCAGCGGTAGGAGACAAGCTGATCGTCGAGGGCACCAAGCACGGTGAGACCCGGCGGATCGGCGTGATCGTGGAATTGGTCCACGAGGACGGCTCCCCGCCCTACATGGTGCGCTGGGAGCACGCCGACCACGAGACCATGGTGTTTCCCGGCCCGGACGCGCACGTGATGGCCGGAGACCGGAAGGACACCCCGCTCACCACCTCGTGATCAGACGCACGAGCGCCGCCGCGGTCCTCTGACGGGACCGCGGCGGCGCTCACTGTCGCGTGGGACCACCACGGCCCCGCCCCGGACCGCCCCCGCCTCTCAGGGGCCACGCCCGGCCGAAAGGTCGGAAGGCCGCCCCTCCGCCCCTCCGCGCAAGACCGGGAGGCCGTCCCTCTCCGAGCCGCCTCCGCCTCAGCGGGGGGCCATGCCCGCCAGGAGGTGGTCAGCGATCTGTTCGGCGACGTCCTCGGTGACCATGTCCTCGCCGGGCTGCAGGCCCCGGGTGTACCACACCGCGGTGCCGATCAGCGCCGCGAGCGCGACGGGCACGTCGAGATCGGCTCTGAGGTCGCCGGACGCGATGCCCCGCTGGAGCAGAGAGGTCAGCGCCGCCCTGCGGGGCTCGATCGCCGCCTGACGGATCCGCGCCACCAGGCGCGGGTGACGCTCGACCTCGTTCATCGCGATGTTCATCACGCACCGCGACCGCGCGTCGCACGCCTCTCGCAGGAAGACCTCGACGCAGGCGACCAGGTCTCCGCGGAACGGCCTGCCCCCCAGCCTGGGCAGGGGGGCCTTCAGCGTGGCCATCGCGTCGACGAGCAGGTCTTCCTTGTTGGACCACCGCCGGTAGATGGTCGTCTTACCGACTCCCGCCCGGGCGGCGATCGCCTCGATCGAGAGGTCGCTGAGGCTGGTCGCCTCACCGACCAGGTCGAGGGTCGCGTCAATGATCGCCTTTTCGGCCCGTGCGCTGCGAGGACGGCCCGCCGGGCGGGCGGCCTGCGTCTCATCCGTGGTGGTCATCGTCTCTCTACACTACTGCCGGTTCCATGTCGGGACTGTGCTGCTCCACGGCGGGGGCCGGGGCGTTCTTGCCCGGCAGCCACCTGAGCACCACCAGGGCGCCGAGGAGAGCGAACGCCGCCGAGACCAGCGCCGTCACGTGCATGCCGTCGAGGAAGGCGTGCTTGGCGGGGGCGATCAGCGCGGCGCCGCGCGCGCCGAGCGCCTCGGCCACGCTGAACGTGCCGGTCAGGGACTCGCCCGCGATGTGCTGGAGCTGCTTGGGCAGCGCGGTCAGGGCGGGGGCGATCTCGTCGCGGTAGGTCGCCGACAGCAGCGAGCCGAGCAGGGCGACGCCCATGGCCCCCGCGACCTGGCGCACGGTGTTGCTCATGGCCGAGCCGACCCCTGCCTTCTCCCTGGGCAGCGACTCCATGATCGTGGTGGTCGCGGACGGCATGATGGTGGCCATCGCCGCTCCCTGCACGAAGAACACGATCTCGATCACCAGGATCGGGGTGTTCTGGTCCATCAGCGCGTAGGAGGCCAGCGCGGCGGCCACGACGACCATGCTCACGGTGGCGCTGACCTTGCCGCCGAAACGGCTGACCAGCTGCTGGCTGAGCGGGGCGAAGATGAGCTGCGCGGCGGCGAACGGGATCATCAGCACGCCCGACTCCAGCGGGGTGAAGCCCAGCACGATCTGCAGGTAGAAGATCAGGAAGAACATCGCCCCCATCATCGCGAAGAACACGATGCCGATCATGCCGATCGCGGTGGAGAAGCGGACGTTGGAGAAGTAGCGGACGTCGAAGGCCGGGTGGTCGATGCGGCGCTCGTACCAGACGAAGGCCGCGAGCACCACCAGTCCCCCGAGGAACGGGATCAGCACCTCGGCGCTGGCGACCGTGGCCAGCTCACCGCCCCTGATGATGCCGTAGGTGATCGCGACGAGGCCGACGATGGACAGGAGCACGCCGACCGGGTCGAGCTTGGACGGCCTGGGGTCTCGCGACTCGGGCACGACCAGCCCGATCAGCACCATGCTGACCAGCACGATCGGCAGGTTGACCAGGAAGACCGACCCCCACCAGAAGTGCTCGATGAGCAGGCCCCCGGTGATCGGGCCGATCGCCACGGCGAGGCCGACGCCGGCCGCCCAGACGCCGATCGCCTTGCCGCGCTCCTGCGGCGGGAAGACGTTGGAGATGATCGCGAGGGTGGCCGGCATGATCGCGGCACCGCCGACGCCCATGAACGCCCGCGCGACGATCAGCTGCGTGGGGTCCTGGGCATAGGCGCTGGCCAGCGAGGCGAGGCCGAACAGCCCCATGCCGATGAACAGCATGCGCTTGCGGCCGGTACGGTCACCGATCACCCCGAAGGTGAACAACAGACCGGCGAAGACGAGCGTGTAGGAGTTGATCGCCCATTCGAGCTGACTCTGGGTGGCGCCCAACCCCTCCCCCGGGTCGGCGATGGTCTTCAGTGCCACGTTGAGGATGGTGTTGTCCAGCACGACCGCCAGCAGGCTGAACACCAGCACTGCCAGGATCCGCCACCGTCTCGGGTGACCGGTTTGTTGTTCCATTGGGGGCCCCGTTTCGATACGCAAAAGTTTCGAAACAGTACCGTATCGCCCTGGCATACGATACGCAACCGTTACGTTTCGTATTTGACGGATATTTCCGGACAGTTCAGACGGAAACCACCATGGAACCGTCCCCCGCCGCACCGTTCCGCCGCCAGAACGGCAGCGCGATCAGCACCATCGCCACGCTGCCCGCCCCCACGGCCGCCAGGGTCCAGCCGGGACCATGGGAGTCGATGAGCGCTCCGGCGATGGGCGCCGAGGACGCTCCGCCGATCAGCAGGGCCGTGCCGTGCAGCCCCATCGCCTCACCGCGTGCCCCCGCGGGAACCCAACGGCTCAAGGTATCAACCGTGGCCGACAATCCCGGGGCGCACAGCACCCCGGCCGGGATGAGTGCCAGGATCAGCCACCGCCAGTCTCCGCCGACCAGCCCCACCGGGATGGTGAGCGCGCCCATCATGCCGATCAGCACCAGGGGCGAGAATCCGCGGGGCAGGCCGCCGTACACGAAGCCGCCGACCAGCGAGTAGGCGCACCAGATGCCGATCGCCAGGCCCGTCCACGCGGTGTCGCCCGCCTGCTTCATGGAAGCCACCAGCGACAGCTCCGTCGCGGTGAGCACGAAGGTCGCCGCGGTCACGGTGCCGAGCAGGGTGACCAGCCCGGGGGTCAGCCACTGGCGCCGCGACACCTTCTCCGCGGGCGCCTCAAGCTCCTCGGCCGAGCGCAGGGGCGGGTTCAGCACGAGCAGCGCCGTGCCCGAGCCGACGAGGCCGAGCGCGACGACGCACATCGTCCACGTACTGCCCAGCAGGGTGACGCCCGCCACCCCGAGGGCCGGGCCGGTCATGTAGGAGACCTCGACGAGCATCGAGTCGAGGGAGAAGCCCATCCTGCGCTGCTCGACCGGGACCAGCGCGGTCAGACACTGCCTGATCACGCTGAACACCGGCAGGCTGAGGAGTCCCGCCAGCACCGCGGCCAGGAGCAGCGCGGGGAACGGCAGCGCCCAGGCCGTCGTCCAGAACGCGAACTGCGCCAGAGTGGTCACCACGAGCACGGGCCGCAGACCGTGCTTGTCCACGAGCCGGCCCGCCAACGGCGCCCCGACGGCCATGCCCACCGTGCTCGCCATACCCGCCATGCCCGCCTGGGCGAACCCGAGGCCGAGACCGCCGACCACGTGAAGCGTCAGCGTGATCCCGGTCGCGGTCGCGGGGATCCGGGCGACCATTCCCACCAGCAACAACGACCGCACACCGGGGATGGACAGCAGACGACGGTAAGGCTCCATTGCCATTTTATTACTTACCTCCCTCCGTATTGTGTCGTATGGCACCGACACGGCCACCACCGGATTACCTGTGGTGGAAGGGGTGTTTAAACAAGCCGCAGGCGTGCAATCATCGGAACCGTCCGGGGACGTCACAGGGACGCCTCGAGACTTCTGCTGGAGGCTCCACATGTCCTCTTCCGTGTCCTCTTCCGTCACCGGCCCGCCGACCGCTCTCTACGGCGGCCAGGCCGGACGAAGGGTCACCGTCCGCGACATCGCCGCCGCCAAGGAGCGCGGCGAGAAGTGGCCGATGGTCACCGCGTACGACGCGATGACCGCGAGGGTCTTCGACGAGGCAGGCATCCCGGTGCTGCTCGTCGGCGACTCCGCCGCCATGGTCGTGTACGGCTACGACTCGACGCTGCCGGTCTCCGTGGACGACCTCATGCCTCTGACGGCGGCCGTCGTGCGCGGCTCCTCACGCGCGATGGTGGTCGCCGACCTGCCGTTCGGCTCCTACCAGGCCTCGCCCCAGCAGGCGCTGGAGACGGCCGCCCGCTTCATGAAGGAGGCGGGCGCGCACGCGATCAAGCTGGAGGGCGGCCGCCGGGTCCTCCCCCAGGTCGAGACCCTGGTCTCGGCGGGCATCCCCGTCATGGCCCACCTGGGCCTGACCCCCCAGTCGGTCAACGCCTTCGGCGGATACCGGGTGCAGGGTCGCGGCCAGTCGGGCGACGAGCTGATGGCGGACGCCAAGGACCTGGAGTACGCCGGGGCCTTCGCGGTGGTCCTGGAGTGCGTGCCCGCCGACCTCGCCGAGCGGGTCACGGCCTCGCTGTCCATCCCCACGGTGGGCATCGGCGCGGGCCCCTCGACCGACGCCCAGGTCCTCGTCTGGCAGGACCTGATGGGCCTGACCCCCAACCCCGCCAAGTTCGTCAAGAAGTACTCCGACCTCGCCGGGGAGATGGGCAGGGCGATCCGCGCCTACGCCGACGAGGTGACCAACGGCGCCTTCCCCACCGTCGAGCACAGCTACCGCTGAGCGGACCCGCCGGCCGGTACCGCCCAGCGGATCGGGACCGGCCGGCGGGGCTCGGAGCCGGGTTCGGCCGGGGCTCAGAAGGTGACCGTCCACCCCTCCCTGGCCGCCTGGGCCGCGGTGTAGGCGACACCGTGGACCTTGAGCCCGGCGGCGTCGAGCAGGGTGATCGTGCCCCCGCCGTTACCGAGGGCGAACGGGGCGGCGGTGGCGACCTGCAGGAGCGCCCCGGGGGCCAGCGGGCCGGCGGGCAGGGAGAAGGTGCTCTTGCCCCGGTCGGCGAGCCGCCATCCGGCGAGGTCGACCGGCCGCGGGGAGGCGTTGAGCAGGGTGACGACCTCGCGCTCCGGCGCGGGCCCCACCGGGTTGACGAGCGCGGCGACGACGCGGACCGGCTCCTCACCCGTGCCGGGCCTGGCCGGGGCGCCGTCCAGAGTGTGCCCCGTGATGTCGTCGGTGTGCCAGGCCTGGGACTGGAAGGCCAGGAAGATCGCGATCCAGCGCGGCTCGGCGGGGAAGTGCAGGAGCAGGCCACCGTCCTGCCACACGCCGTCGTCGCCCCGGAAACGCCCGGAGTTGCCCTGGTTCATATGGATGTCGTGGACGCCGTTGCCCGGCCGGAATCCGAAGATCTTGTCGGGGACGCCGGATTCCGGGCCCCAGCGCTCGCCGAAGGCGTAGACGACCGCGGTGGGGTCGGCGATCGCCCGCTGGACGTAGTGGTCGAGCCTGTCCGCCAGGTCGTTGTCGACGCCCGGCAGGTCGGGCGGGAGCGGGCGCACGGCCGCCGGGTCGAACAGGTTGCCCCGGACGTAGTCGAGGGCCGCGCCGCCGGGACGGGACGGCAGCGCCGCCCAGCCCGTGGCGGCCTGTGGGAGGGCCTCCGTGAGCGGGTGCCGGAAGTCCTCGTCCGCGAGTTGGAGCAGGTCGGAGGGGGCCTGCTGGGACATGACGTTGACCGCGACCCGGTAGGAGGTTCCCGCCGTGTCGACGAGGTGGATCTGGTAGTGCGGGCTGTCGGTTCCGCCCTCGCGCCGCCGGTCGACGGCTCTGCCCGCGAGGACCCCGTAGCTCTTCAGCGGCATCGATCTACCTTCCGCGGAGACCAATTTCCCGGACTGCACTCGCTTTCCGGGTACACAGTGACACCTCGCGAAAAGTCACGAAAGCGCCTGGGAGAAATCCGCCCAAAGATCCTCTATATGCTCGATGCCCACCGCGACCCGTATCGTGCCCTCGCCGATCCCGTGCCGGGCGAGTTCCTCGGCCGTCAGCGAGCGGTGGGAGGTGGTCGCCGGGTGCAGGACGAGCGTCTCGACGCCGCCCAGCGACGGGGCCAGCAGGGCGAGCCGTACCGAGCTCATGAACCTCTCGCCCGCCGCCCGGCCGCCGACGAGGTCGAAGGAGAAGACCCCGCCGAAGTCCGGCAGCAGTTTCTTGGCCAGCAGGTGCGAGGGGTGCGAGGGCAGGCCGGGCCAGTGCACGGCGGAGACCTCGGGGTGGTTGTCCAGGCGCAGGGCCAGTTCGCGGGTGTTGAAGCAGTGACGCTCCATGCGCAGCGGCAGGGTCTGGATGCCGCGCAGGGTGAGCCAGGCCGCGAACGGGTCGGCGGTGGCGCCCAGCTCGATCGCGAAGTGCCACACCTTGCGGTAGAGCGTGTCCGAGGCGAAGACCGCGATGCCGCCGAGCACGTCGGTGTGACCGCTCAGATACTTGGTGGTGGAGTGGACCACGATGTCGGCCCCGTGCTCCAGCGGACGGCACAGGATCGGCGAGGCGAAGGTGTTGTCCACCACGGAGACCAGCCCCGCCTCACGGGCCACGGCGCACATCCCGGGCAGGTCGGCGACCTGGGTGACCGGGTTCGCGATGGTCTCCAGGTAGACCAGCCTGCTCTGGGGGCGTACGGCCGCCCGCAGCGCCTCCGGGTCGTCCTCGGGGACGTAGGAGACCTCGATCTGGAACCGCTCGGCCAGGTCGTTGATCATCGCCGCGGTGCCGCCGTAGAGGGGCTTCTGCGCGATCATGTGGTCGCCGGGCTTGAGCAGGCCGAGCAGCACGGAGTTGATCGCCCCCATGCCGGAGGCGGTGGCGACCGCGCCCACGCCGCCCTCCAGCCCGGCGACGGCCTCCTCCAGGGAGCGGACGGTCGGGTTCGACAGCCTGCCGTACACGAAGGGGCCGTCGGGGCGTCCCATCCCGTCGGCGAAGACGGAGGGGTCGTCGAAGACGAAACCCGAGGTCTGGTAGATCGGCACCGCGATCGGGCGGCTGCCGTTCAGCGGGGGCCGGGGAAGGTGAACCGTTCGAGTCTCGGGGCGAAGTTCAGTCATGCGTCAAGAATGTCCGGTTCACCGAATCCTTGTCAGACCGGGCCGGACAAGTTTGGTCCATCAGGCGGAACGGTGAGGGGAAAGCCCCTCACGGGCGATGTCGTGAATTCCTCACTGTCCACGCGGGCGACGGGTCTTCATGCTCGAAGACATGACAGCGATTCTGGTGGACGGGCTCCACAAGAGCTACGGGGACTTCGCGGCCGTCAGGGGCGTCTCGTTCAAGGTCTCCCAGGGGGAGATCTTCGCCCTGCTCGGTCGCAACGGGGCGGGCAAGACCACGACGATGGAGGTGCTCGCGGGCTTCCAGGCCCCGGACGCGGGCACGGTACGCGTGCTCGGGCTCGACCCGGTCGAGGACCGGACCCGGGTGCGCCGGAGCGTCGGCGTCATGTTGCAGGAGGCGGGGTTCTTCCCCGACCTGACCGTGGCGCGGACCGTGGACGCCTGGCGGGACTTCGTCGCCGCTCCCAGGCCGCGCGACGAGGCGCTGGAGCTGACCGGGCTGCGGGAGCGGGCCGGAACCCGGGTGCGGCAGCTGTCGGGCGGGGAGAAGCGCCGCCTCGACCTGGCCCTGGCCATCCTGAGCAGGCCGGACGTGCTCTTCCTCGACGAGCCGACCACCGGGATGGATCCGGAGGGCCGCAGGAACACCTGGGAGATCATCCTGGGCCTGGCCGGGCAGGGCACCACGATCCTGCTCACCACGCACTACCTGGAGGAGGCCCAGCGGCTGGCCTCCAGCATGGCGATCATGGACCAGGGGGTGGTCGTCACGGGCGGCGGCATGGCCGAGACCCTGGCCGCCCAGACGGGCCGGATCGCCTTCGAGCTTCCCCCCTCGGTCACCCTCGGGGAGCTGCCGGTCCCCGGCGCCACCGTGGAGGGCGGCACCGTCGTGTACCGCGTCGCCGACCCCGACCTCGCCGCCCAGGCCCTGCTGAGCTGGGCCGGAGAGCGCGGTCTGCGCCTGCGCGGCCTGGAGGTCCGTACGGCGACGCTCGAAGACCTGTTCCTGGACCTCGCCTCCGGCGACGGAACCCGCAACGACCACAACGGCCACAACGGCCACAACGGCCACAAGGAGATGGTGTGACCGTGTCCACGCGCGACCTGGCGGTCGTGACCCGGTTCAACAGCGGCCTGTTCTGGCGGGACCGCGCCGCGTTGACCACGTCCGTCGCGCTGTTCCTCGGCCTGGGCATCGGGCTCCCGTTCATGATGGACCGGCTGGTGGCGTCGGTGCAGCCGGGGGTCGTGCTGGACACGCACCTGGGGGTGCTGGCGACGGTCCTCACCGTCGCGACGTTCCAGCAGATCGTGCTCACCCTCACCGCCCGCCGCGACCAGCTCCTGCTCAAGCGGATGCGGGCCACCGGGCTGGGCGACCGCGACATCCTCGGCGGCGAGATCCTCAACCTCGTCCTGCAGAGCACGGCGCTGACCGCCGTGGTCTCGGTGGCGCTGTACACGCTGACGGACCTTCCGGTGCCGGGGAACCCGCTGCTGTACGCGGTGTCCGTGGTGGCGTGCGCCGCCGTGATGTGCCTGCTCGGCGCGGCGTTCACCGCAGCCGTGCCGCGCAGCGAGCTCGCCGCCCCGATGGCCATGCCGTTCTTCCTCCTGACGGGGATCGGCGCGGGCGGTTTCGGCCCGCTCCTGCAGTTCCTGCCCGGGTGGGTGACCGCGATCCTCGGCCTGCTGCCCGGCAGCGCCCTGGTGGAGGCGGCCCGCGTGGCCTACACGGGGAACGGCGGCCTGGCCGGTGACCTGCGGGCGGTGGCCGTACCGGCGCTGAAGCTGGCGGTCTGGGCGGCGGTCGGCCTGTTCGCGACCGTGCGCTGGTTCCGCTGGGAAAGCCGGAAATCCTAGATTTCCCGACATGTCGTATGTTCCCTGATATGCGGATAACCCCCCAGCGCCTGGCCGTCGGCGTGATCGCGGTGATCTCCGTGGGCTTCATGATCTTTCCGGTGTTCGCCCTCGCCCGGTACGGCGGCCCGCCCGGGATCGCCGTGCTCGCCGTCGGGCTCCCCGGCTTCTTCGTCCCCCACTTCCTGAACGTCCGCGCCGCCCTGCGCGGCGCGGAGCCCGGCGGCCCGAGCGTCCTGCTCGCGGTCCAGGCCCTCGCCACCTACCTGCCCCTCGTGATCCTGCCGGACGACCTCAAAGGCTGGTGGGCGGGCGTGCCGACCATCCTGCTCGGCTCGGTGCTCCTGCGCCTGCGGCCGCCGCTGGCCCTGGGCTGCCTGGTCCCGATGGCGGTGGCCGACTTCGCCTTCATCTGGTCGGCCTCATCCGCGGAGTACCGGCTGGGGGGCGCTTTCTACCACGTCATCACGCTCTTCGTCACCGGTTTCGTGATCTACGGGGTGGCCCGGCTGGTCGTCGTCAGCCGCGAGCTGGCGCAGGCCCGGACGGAGCTGGCCGAGGCGGCGGTGCTGCGGGAGCGGCTGCGGATCTCCCGCGACCTGCACGACGGCCTGGGCAGCAACCTGACCGCCATCGCGCTCAAGGGCGACCTCGCGCGCAGGCTCGTCGAGGGCGACCCCGGCGCGGCGAAGACGGAGCTGTCGGAGCTGATCGAGGTGGCCAGGGACGCGGCGCAGGAGGTGCGGCAGGTGGCCAGGGGCTACCGGGAGATGTCGCTGGCCGAGGAGGTGCACCGGGCGGTCGCGCTGCTGGAGGCCTCGGGGGTGAGCTGCCAGACCAACCTCGCCGACCTCACGGTGCCCCGCCCCGTCGACGAGGCGCTCGCCTGGGCGGTGCGCGAGGGGATCACCAACGTGGTACGGCACAGCCAGGCGACGACCTGCTCGATCAGCACCTCGGTGCGCGAGGGCACCGTACGGCTGGAGCTGGTCAACGACCGCGCCCGCAGGAGCGCGGCGGACGGCAACGGGCTGACCGGCCTGCGGGAGCGGACGGTCGGCCTGGGGGGCACGATCAGCGCGGAGCGGACCGACGGCGGCGGTTTCCGGCTCGCGGTCGAGGTGCCCGCGTGATCAAAGTACTGCTCGCCGAGGACATGCACATGATCAGGGCCGCGCTCGTCGCGCTGCTGCGGCTGGAGCCCGACATCGACGTGGTCGCCGAGGTCACCCGGGGCGACGAGATCCTCGCCGCGGCGCTGCGGACCCGCCCCGACGTCGCGGTACTGGACATCGAGCTGCCCGGCGTCGACGGCATCACCGCCTCCGTCGAGCTGCGCGAGCGCCTGCCCGGCTGCCGCGTGCTGGTGCTCACCGCGATGGGCCAGCCGGGCCAGGTGCGCAGGGCGCTGGGGGAGGGCATCGAGGCGTTCCTGGTCAAGGACGCCCCCGGCGACCGCCTGGCCGACGCGATCCGGCGCACCGCCCAGGGCCTGCGGGTGCTGGATCCGGAGCTGGTCGCCGCCGCCATCGAGCACGGCAGGAGCCCGCTGACCCCCCGCGAGGCCACCGTGCTCAGGGAGGCCGCGCGGGGTGCCCCGGCGGAGGAGATCGCCGCGCGGCTGCACCTGTCGCCCGGGACGGTCCGCAACTATCTGACCGGGGCGATCACCAAGACCGGTGCCCGCAACAAGATCGACGCCATCCGGATCGCGCAGGACGCGGGCTGGATCTGACGCCGGGACCGTACCTCAGATGTCGGTGACGCGGAAGCCGGCGTGGGCCTTGTAGCGGCGGTTGACGGAGATGAGGTTGGCGGTCAGCGCCTCGACCTGGTGGGCGTTGCGCAGGCGGCCGCCGTACACGCCGCGGACGCCCGCGATCCGGCCGGCCAGCGCCTGCACGGTGTCGGTGGCCTCGCGGTCGTCACCCAGGACGAGCACGTCCAGGTCGACCTTGTCGACCTCGGGGTCCAGCAGCAGGACGGCGGAGACGTGGTGGAAGGCGGCGACGACCCGGCTGTCGGGCAGGACCGCCGCGGCCTGCTGGGCGGCGCTGCCCTCCTCGACGGGCAGCGCGTAGGCGCCCTGCTTGTCGAAGCCCAGCGGGTTGACGCAGTCGATGACGATCTTCCCGGCCAGCTCGGTCCGCAGCGACTCCAGGGTGGCCCTGTGACCGTCCCACGGGATCGCGACGATCACCACGTCGGCCTCCGCCGCCACGGTCGCGTTGTCCGCGCCGCGGACCGTCCCGCCGATGCTCGCCGCCGCCTCCTGCGCGCGCTCGGCGCTGCGCGAACCGATCAGCACCGGGTTTCCGGCGAGGGCGAACCTCCGGGCCAGGCCCTTGCCCTGGTCACCGGTACCGCCCAGGATGCCGATCGAGATTCCACTTACGTCCGGAATGTCAGTGCTCACTGATCGCTCCCTGTCATCGTCTGCCGTTCATGGCCGGACTCGATCGGCCCGTTGTACCTGTCCAGATGATGCCAGGGGCGCGTTCGGCGGGTCATCTCGGGGTGACCGGGGGCACCATGGAGGGCATGGACGCTCGGTCGGTGGCAATTCTGCGCGAGATCCTGGCCTCGACCGGCTGGATCGAGCGCACCCGTGAGTTCGGCCTCGCCCTGCGCGCGACCCGGTCGCCCGGAGGACTGCTGGTCGTCGGCACCCCGCAGGAAGAGCCCTGGCATCTGACCGCGCATCTGAGCGACGAGGCCCGGCTCACCGGGCTGCCCCAGCTCGCCCCGACGCTGGTCCGCTGGGCCCCCGCCCCCGACGCGCCCGCGCACCTGCGCGTCGGCCTGGAGCGGATCGAGCAGGCCAGGCGGGGCGAGACGCTGTTCGTCGTGACCGAGGAGCAGGCCCCCGTTCCCCTGCTGGAGCGGGTCGGCGACGCCCGGCGTGTCGGGGCGACCGTCCTGGCGCTGGACGGCGGCGATCCCGAGCTCGAGGGCCTGGCCCACGACGCGCTGGCGATCCCCCGGCTCGGGCCGCTTTCCTTCGACGGCGCCCAGCATCTGATCAGCCTGGCCGCGGGCGAGACCGACCGGCGCCCCGGCCTGCGCGACCGCCTGGCCAGGCTGCTGGACCGGGTCAGCGGCCCGCGGGTCCCCGACTGAGCGACCGCCCCCGCCCGCCCCGCCCCGCCCGTCACCGGGCGCTCCCCCGGGCGGTCCCGCCGTCAGCGGATCTCGCGGCGCTCCCCGAGCGGCGCCGCGAGACCCGCCGCCGCCTCCCTGAGCGCGGCGACGACCACGGCCTGCACCGGGCCCGGCTCTCCCGACCGGGTACGGCTGACGCGGGTCACCGCGGTGAGACTGCGGGCTCCCACGTTGGGGATGTCGGTGACGACCACCTCACCGGCGCCGATCTCCAGCAGGGCCAGCGCCGGCACGATCGCCATCCCGTGCCCCGCCGCCACCAGGGCGAGAGTGGGCGGAAACTCCTCGATCACGTGGACCCGGCGCGGAGCGAAGCCGTGCAGGGCGGCCAGCCGCTCCAGCGCGTGCCCGCAGGGCTGGTCGGGCGGCCCGGCGATCCAGGGCACCCGGCCCAGGTCCGCGCCGTCGCGCGGGACGTTCGCCCAGCCGGGGGGCGCCACGATGCGGTACTCGTCCACGTGGAGGGGATGGAAGACGATCGAGGGCTGCGCGGGGACGGGTTTGTCCGCGTCCTGCTCGGTGATGGCCAGATCGACCCCGCCGAGCCTGAGCTCGTGGAGCGCGGACGGTCCGTACAGCTCGCGGACGCTCGGCTCGATCCGGGGGTGGCGCTCGGCCAGCGTCGCCAGCGCGGGCAGCACCAGGTGCCGGATGGCCGTGGGGAAGGCGGCGATCGAGACCGGCCCGGCCAGCCGCTCGGTGAAGCGGGTCAGCTCCCTCTTGGCCTCGGTGAGCTCCTCGTCGATCCGCTCGGCGTACCCCGCGAGCACCCGGCCCTCGGGGGTGAGGGCGACCCGGCGCTGGGACCGGTCGATGAGCGCGAGGCCGACCTCCCGCTCCAGCTGGGCGAGCTGCTGGGAGACCGCCGAGGCGGTCAGGTGAAGGGCCTCGGCCGCACGCATGACACCGCCGCGGCGCGCGACCTCGTGAAGCACCAGCAGCCGCCGGGGGTCGATTTCCATACAGCTCAGCTTACGCACCTCTTTAGAAGACTTTATTTGCACTTCATCGAGGCTGGTCGGGATCATAGAGACATGAGCATCTCCCGGACCGGGGCGTGATCCGGTGTCCCTCTTCGTCGACCTGCTCGGCTGGGGCGGCGCCGGGATCATGCTGTACGGCTACGCCATGGTCTCCACCTCCCGGATGGCGGGGGACGGCATGCCATACCAGAGCATCAACCTTGTCGGGGCGATCGCCCTGATGATCAATACGGCCTTTCACTCCGCCTGGCCCTCGGCGATCCTCAACGTCGTCTGGGGCGTGATCGGTCTCATCGCCGTCACGAGATTGATCGTGGCCCGGAACAGAAGGAAAAGGGTGAACGTCCCGTGACCCGGCTGATCGAACTGAGCCACCGCATCGTCGAGGGAATGCGTACCTACCCCGGCGTCCCCGGCCCCCGGCTCGGAGTGCACCTGAGCCGGGAGGCCTCACGTGAGCTCTACGCGCCCGGCACCGAGTTCCACATCGGCAGCATCGAGCTGGTCGCCAACACCGGCACCTACCTCGACACCCCCTACCACCGCTACCCGGACGGCCCCGACCTGTCCGAGATGCCACTGGAGGCGGTCACCGACCTGCCCGGCCTGGTCGTGCGGGCCGAGGGAGCGCGCTCCGTGGGACCGGACAGGTTCGCCGGACACGACGTGCGCGGGCGGGCCGTGCTCGTCCAGACCGGCTGGGACCGGCACTTCGGCACCGACGCCTACCTCCACGGCCACCCCTACCTCGAACCGGCGGCGGCCGAGTGGCTCGTGGAGCGGGGGGCGGCCCTCGTCGGGATCGACTCGCTGAACATCGACGACATCCCGCCGCACGGCGAGCGCCCCGCGCACACGCTGCTCCTCGGCGCGGGGATCCCGATCGTGGAGCACATGACCGGCCTGGCGGCGCTCCCCGAGACCGGGTTCCGCCTCCACGCCGCTCCCCTGATGGTCAAGGGCATGGGCACCTTCCCGGTCCGCGCCTACGCGGTCCTGGACGGCTGATCCGCGACGCCGCCGGCCTCAGTCGTCGTTCCAGGCCCTGTCCTCCTCGCGCCAGGCCTCGTTGCGCTCGGCCGCGGTCTTCAGCGCGTTGGCCGCGGCCTCCTGGGTCTCGTAGGGGCCCATCCGGTCCTTGTTCGGGCAGCCCTCTTCCGGCTCGACCCGCATGTGCTTCAGGCAGAACCACCATTGATCGCTCATGCGATCAATCCTGCCCAGTGAGAAGCACAACTAGACTGGGGGACCATGACGACAGTGCTCCAGCCCGGGCGGATCTCGCCCATTCGCAAGGTTCCCGCCCACATCGAGCGGCCGGAGTACGTCGGGAAGAAATCCCCGAAGACCGGGGAGCCCGACGTCAAGACGCCCGAGATCATCGAGCGCATGCGGGTCGCGGGCAAGCTCGCCGCCCAGGCGCTGGAGGAGGTCGGCAGGCACGTGGCGCCCGGCGTCACGACCGACGAGCTCGACCGGATCGGCCACGAGTTCCTCTGCGACCACGGGGCCTACCCCAGCACGCTGGGCTACCGGGGCTATCCCAAGTCGCTGTGCACCTCGATCAACGAGGTGATCTGCCACGGCATCCCGGACGACACCGTGCTGCGTGACGGCGACATCGTCAACGTGGACATCACCGCCTTCATCGGCGGGGTGCACGGGGACACCGACGCCACCTTCCTGGTCGGCGACGTGGACGAGGAGTCACGCCTGCTGGTCGAGCGCACCCGCGAGGCGACCAACCGGGCCATCAAGGCGATCGCGCCGGGCCGCCAGCTCAACGTGGCCGGCCGCGTCATCGAGGCCTACGCCAAGCGGTTCGGTTACGGCGTGGTCCGCGACTTCACCGGTCACGGCATCGGCACCACGTTCCACTCCGGCCTCATCGTCCCGCACTACGACGACCCGTCGCTGGCGGTCACGCTGGAGCCCGGCATGACGTTCACCATCGAGCCCATGCTGACGCTCGGCACGATCGAATACGACATCTGGCCCGACGGCTGGACCGCGGTGACCAAGGACCGCAGGCGGACCGCCCAGTTCGAGCACACGATCCTGGTCACCGAGACCGGCCACGAGATCCTGACGCTTCCCTGACGGACCCGCTAGCCGTTGCGGGGCACCACCCCGGTGACGGTGGTCCCCTCGCCGGGGACGCCGTTGACGCTGAGCGTGCCGCCGACCTCGGTGAAGTGGGTGCGCATGACGGTGACGCCCCGGCCCGTGACCGGGCCGGCGAAGCCGATCCCGTTGTCGCTGACCGTCATGCGCAGGCCGGCGGACCCCAGGGTGACGGCGACGGAGACCACGCGCGCCCGGCTGTGCCGTTCGACGTTGGACAGCGCCTCCCCCAGGGTGGCCAGGACCGCCCTGGCGATCCGGACGGGCACGTCACGGCCGGGCAGCGCCCAGATCTCGACGGTGATCCCGGTGCTCTCGGCCCACTCGGCCAGATGCTCCTCAAGGGCTTGGGCAAGGCTCAGACCCGCACGCATGTCCAGTTCTTTGGTCACTGCTCACCCCTCCTGCCACGATGGCAGTCACCGGCCCCCCGACCGAACACGTGACCTGTACGTGATTGGGCGTGGCGCGCGATGGCGACCAGGCGCTGCGCCCGCTGCGGTGATGCCGACCCCCTGTCTTACAGGTTACCGGGAGGTGGCCGGAACGACGCTGGAAGATAGGAGGGCGTGGCGGTCGCGCTACTCGGCCCTGCTGGACGCGGCTGATAATGCGCTGATCGCGCGCTCGCGCCGTACCGGCGACCAAAAAGGGCATAAAACAGCGCGAAAGAGCGCAAAAAAGCACGAGGACAGCGCACGAGGAGAGAGCGAGGGCGGCACCGGTACCGCGGGCCGCCCCGCTTCCGTCACTCGGCGAGGTCTCGCTGGTTGAGCCTGGTCAGATAGTCGTTGTAGGCGTCGAGCTGCTCGTCGCCGGTGCCGCCGGTGCGGGCCGCGACGGCGTCGGCCCTGCGGTCGGCCCTGCGGGCCTTGCGGTCGTCGTCACGCCACCACTGGAAGGCCAGCGCGATCAGCACGATCAGCGTCGGGATCTCGCCGAAGCCCCAGGCGATGGCGCCGCCGGTCTGCTGGTCGGAGATCGCGGAGGCACCCCAGGTACGGCCCAGCTGGTCGTACCACTCGGCGGCGAGCACCGTCCCCATGCTCATCAGCGCGATGCCGAAGAACGCGTGGAACGGCATCGTGACGAACAGGAGGATCAGCCGGGCCACGTGCGGCAGCTTGTGCGGCGCCGGGTCCACCCCGATGATCACCCAGAAGAACAGGCAGCCGCTGAGCAGGAAGTGCACGGTCATGGCGATGTGACCGAGGTGCTCCTCCATCGCGGAGGTGAACAGCGGGGTGAAGTACAGGGCATAGGTGGAGACCACGAAGATCGCGGTGGCGATCCCCGGATGGGTGATGAACCGGACGTACCTGCTGTGCAGGATCGTGGTCAGCCACTCGCGCGGGCCCCGGTCGCCGCGGCGGGCGGCCGGCTTGAGCGCGCGCAGCGCCAGGGTGACGGGCGCGCCGAGCACCAGGAAGATCGGGACCAGCATGGACAGCGTCATGTGCTCGGCCATGTGCGCGCTGAACAGCACCTTGGCGTAGCGGGCCACGCCGCTCTGGGTGGCGAGGACCAGCACCAGCAGGCCGGTGAACCACGCGACCGTGCGGCCCACGGGCCAGGAGTCGCCGCGGCGGCCCAGCCGTACGACCCCGGCGAGGTAGAACCCGCCGAGCAGCGCGATCAGCGTGCCGGAGAACAGGTCGAACCACCACAGCGAGGCCAGGTTCGCCAGGGAGATCTCCGGCGGCATGGCATAGCCGAGCAGGTCGAAGACCGGGTCGCGCAGGGGCGTGGGGGGCGGTGCGGTACGGCCGAGCGCGACGGCCAGGCCGACGGTCGCGAACATCACGAGCAGCTCGACCGAGGCGAACCGGATGAACACCCTCGGCACCCCGGCGGCGAGCTGGGGCAACGTCCGCTTCCTGTGCCACCAGCCGAGGACGCCGAGCACCGCGAACGCCGCGGTCTTGGCCAGGATCAGCAGACCGTAGGCGGAGGTGAACAGCTCGCCGAGCGAGCTGAGCCGCGCCACGACGCTGAGCATGCCGGACACTCCGACGGCGACGAAGCACCACAGCGCCATCGAGGAGAAGCGGGCCGCGGCGACCTCCAGGGAGGGCTGCCCGCGCAGCGCGTGGACGCAGAGCGCGGCCAGGCCGCCGACCCACAGGGCCAGGACGAGCAGGTGCACGGCGACGCCGGTGGTGGCGAGGTCGTGGTTGGGCGAGGAGGAGGAGTGGCCGGTCAGCGCGGGGGGCAGCAGCGTGACCAGGGCGAGCGCCAGCAGCCCGCCACTCGCGCCGACCGTGATGGCCCCGCGGGCGAACAGCGCGATCGCCACCGTGAACAGCACCACGAGGGTGAGCGCGATGCCCTGGGAGACCTGGCTGGCGTAGCTGGTGAGCTCGTTGCCGCCGAGCACGTCGAGGAAGGGCAGGCCGAGGGCGTCGGAGAGGCTGAAGACCATCGTCGCGGCCGCGGCGACGGCCCAGGCGAGCGCGAGCCACGAGGCGGCCTTGACGTAGGCGAGCGCGGGCCTGCCCAGCAGGCCCTTGTCACTGGGCAGGAAGACGGTGGCGGCCAGCAGCGCGCCCACGGTGAGCACACCCGTCGCGTTCATCGCCAGCTTCGCCAGGGGCAGGCCCCAGCGGGTGAAGTCGCCCTCGTCCGGCAGTCCCGGGATGACGCGCGCGCTCGTGGCGCCTCCGGCGATCATGGCGATCACCAGGGCCACGACCGCCGCGGCGGCGGCCGCGAGCACGACCCGCACCGCCCCGCCGGTCCCCTCGGGCCCGATCCGCCTGGCCTCCTGCCCGGCCCGCGCCGGGCGTCCCTGCGCGCTCACGGCCGCTTCTTGTTTCGCAGGCTGAAGAACAGCCCGATGCCGACACCGGTCAGGCCACCGATGACGAGCCACGCCCAGCCGGGAACACCGCCGGACGACTCCGGCTCACCGGAGGTCCGGGCTGCGGGAGACGGGCTGAGCGAGGCGGCCGCCGTCGCGGGAGGCGTCGGCTCCGCCGCGGGGGCCGCGCTCTGCGACGGGGACGCCGAGGCGGTCTCCGAGGGCGTGGGCTTGGCCGCTCCGGTCAGGGTGAAGGGGATCTCCCCCTCGATCGGGTGGCCGTCGGAGGAGGCCACCCGGTAGGCGATGACGTATTCGCCCGGCGGAAGATCGCCCTTGAGCCTCTGGGTCACCACCGGGCCGTCGACGACCGGCTTACCGTCCTGGTAGGCGGTGCCGTCCGAGGTGTGCACGACGACGGCCGGGAAACTGACCGTGGCGGTGAAGGTCAGCTTCACCTTGTCGAGGCTCTCGACCTTGGCCCCCTTGGCGGGGTCGCTGCTTTTCAGCGAGTCATGGGCCAGCGCGGGCGCGGCGAAGGCCGTGCCGAGGACGAGAGCGGCGAGAAGCGCGAGAACTGCCGCGACAGGGGAAGTCTTCATGGCACCGTCCAGGCTACCCAGGCCGTCACGCGGTCCCTACCTCCCTGTCCCCGTCACGCCCGCGAACACGCCCGGCGCGCTTGGACCAATGTGCCCGATGTTGAGATATCGTGCCCGATCCCGCGGGGGATCTCATCTCCCTACGTGCTCACTCCCCGATCTCTCCGTGTTCACTCGCGGCTCACCCGCGGGACGCCCGTCCCGGCTCCGTTCCCGTCCCCGGTCCCCGCCCCCGTCCGCGGGGCACCCGTGCCCGCCGCCCCACGCGCGGGGGCCACGCGGTCCGTTCCGGATCCCGCGTGGCCCCCGCGTGCGCCGATGTCCTCGCGCGGCGTCCTACAACCCCACGCAGGCCAGTGCGCGCTTGTAGGCGTCCACGCTGCGGCCGGGCTCATCGATACGTTCCAGAACCCGCGCGGCCGTGAGCCACGCGTGGGCGGTGTAGCGGGTCGCCGGCAGCTGCTCCAGCGCCTCGGCCGCCGCCTCCAGCTCGTGCAGGGCCCGCTCCTGGCCGTGCAGCTCGGCGGCGGTCTGGCCGTGCAGCAGACGCGCCTCCATCTGCAGCGGCCTGGGCATCCCGTCGAGCATGTCGCAGACGGCCTTGACGTGCTCCCCGGCCCGCTGGGGGTTGGCGAGCAGCAGCTCGGCGCGGGCGAGGTTCATCGCGCAGCGCATCTTGTCCATCGGGTTGGAGGAGCTCTCCGACAGCTCCTTCTCGACCTTCGTCAGCAGCTCGCGCCAGACGCCCGCCTGCATGGGCCGGACGTTCAGCATGACCTGGGCGTAGTCGTTGCGGAGGCGGGCCAGTCTGCGGGGGTCGCCGTACTCGGACTGGATGGCCAGGGCCCGCTCGACGTGCCCGACCGCCTCGTCTCCGCGGCCGCTCTCGACCGCGACGATGGCCGCGCCCCAGTGCGCCAGCGTGAGGGCCTGCGGGGTGCCCAGAACCTCTGCCGCCGCGAGCACCTCGGCGGAGAACTGGCGGGCCCGCAGCAGGTCGCCGCGCTCGACGTAGGCGGCCAGCAGCTGGCCGCCCAGCCTCATCAGGCCGTCGGTCCAGGCCGGGCGCACCGCTCCGCCGAGGATCTGCTCGACGACGTTCACCGCCTGGGCCAGGTCTCCCTGCTCGCGGTAGCAGCGCGACAGCGCGACGGCGACGGCGACGTGGCGTTCGGGGGCGACGGTGACGGGGTCGTTCTGGCGCAGGCCGTTCAGCAGGGCGATCGCGCCCTCCAGGTCGCCGCAGGCCTCGGTCGCCAGGGCCAGGCCGTACTCGGCGTCCTGCTTGAGCTGGGGCAGGCCGGCCAGTCCGCTGTCGGCGAGAAGCTCGGCGTAGCGGGTGCGCGCCTCGCTGACCTCGCCGTTCTCCATGGCGAGCCAGGCGTAGCCGAGGCCGAGCTCGATCTCCTGCATCTGCTCGGCGGTCACACCGTTGATCAGATAGGTGAGGGAGCAGTCGAGCTTCTCGGCCAGTAGCTCAAGGACGGCGGGCGTGGGAGTACGCTTGCCACTCTCGATGAGAGACACATAACTGTCGGATAGTTCCGGATGGGCGAGTTGCGCCTGGGAAAGACCACGCTGACGACGGACGGTCTTGATGCGTTGCCCCACCAAGTCTTGACCAGCCACGTTACCCCTTGAAAGATATCGTTCGAGCAGCAGAACCCACGACAGGAGCCTCCCCCGTGCGCCGACGCCTCGCTTTGTCTGCCCTCGCCGTCCTATTTACGGCCACATTTGCAGCCACGAGCAATGCTACGACCGCCAGTGCTGATTCGTCTGCCCCCTCACAGAGCACCAGTCAGTATTCTTTGCAGCTGAACATCCAGAACAGGACCGGTTGGGGCTACCCCGACTAGTGGACCGGTCAGTCCGCCTGTAAAGCGAGAAACAGGTCGACACGGTCCGCCGTCGTGGAGAGATCCCGCCCGGTTGGTTCCTCCACCCGGCGGATACGGTAGCGGACCGTGTTGACGTGCACATGCAGGCGTTCCAAGCCCACGCGGTCGAGGAACACCCCGAGTGTCCGCACCGGCTCCGACCGGTGCCACCGGTCGTAGGCGAGCGGCGGATCGAGGATCCGCGCCGCGGACGACCGCCGCACGTCGTCCGGGAAGGCCGCCGGCAGACGCCGGGCATGACCGGCCTCCTCCGGACCGCCCCGGATCACCGCGGATCATCGCGGAGCCGCTCAGCGCGGCCCTCACCCCGATCGAGACCCGAATTCCGGGCAGGCCCGCCGCCGGCGCCCGCGCACCCGCTCACAGCGTCTCTGCAAGCTCACCCGCCGCCCCGTCCAGGGGCACCGGCGCCACCGCCCCGCCCTCGGCGACCGCTCCCCCGCCCGTCTCCGCCGCCGATCCCGGGCCGGATCCGGCCCTCGTCCCCGTGGCCGCACCCGCCAAACCTGTCCCTTCCGCGCCCATCTCGGCGATCACCGCAATGGTCCGGGGGCGCGGCGACTCCTCCGGGATCCGGCCGCCGAACGCCGCCGGATCCGGCCCCCGGCCCCCGCCCGGCCGCCGGACGGTCACACTCACCGCGGAGTGCCGCCAAAGGCCCGATCCCGACTTTCGCCGCGTTCCCCATTTCCTGCTCCGACCTGGGCTGATGTACTGCTGTGGTGAGCGGTGTCGAGATCCGTCGGGAGCAGCGGGCGCCGGGGACGGGCGTCGGCGGGAGCGCGCCGCGTCCCGACGGGACGCTGAAGGTGACGGGCGAGTTCGCCTACTCCTCCGACCTGTACCTTTCGGACATGATCTGGGGGGTGACGCTGCGCAGCCCGCATCCGTCGGCCTGGATCCGCTCGGTCGACATCGGGCCCGCGCTGGCGATGCCGGGCGTGCTGGCGGTGCTCACCCACGAGGACGTGCCGGGTGAGAGGTTCTACGGTCTCGAGCGCAGGGACCAGCCGGTACTGGCCGTCGACCAGGTCCGCTACCAGGGGGAGCCGGTGGCGCTGGTCGCCGCCGACCATCCCGAGTCCGCCAGGCGGGCCGCCGCGGCGATCGTGGTGGACTACGAGGTGCGCGAGGCGGTCGTCGACCCGCGCAGGGCGGCCTTCGACCCCTCGTGCCCGGCCGTCCACCCCGGCGGCAACGTGGTCCGGCACCAGCCGGTCCGGGTCGGCTCCGACTTCGAGGCCCCCGTGGTCGTCACGGGCGAGTACGAGGTCGGCATGCAGGACCAGGCCTTCCTCGGTCCCGAGTCCGGCCTGGCCGTACCCGCCGAGGACGGCGGGGTCGACCTGTTCGTCGCCACCCAGTGGCTGCACGTCGACCGCGACCAGATCGCGCCGTGCCTGGGCCTGGCGCCCGAGCGGGTACGGCTGACGCTGGCCGGGGTCGGCGGCGCCTTCGGCGCGCGGGAGGACCTGTCCATGCAGATCCACGCCTGCATGCTGGCGCTGCGCACCGGCCGTCCCGTGAAGATCGTCTACAACCGCGAGGAGTCGTTCTTCGGCCACGTGCACCGGCATCCGGCCCGGATGCGTTACGAGCACGGCGCCACCGCCGACGGCAGGCTGCTCTACGTCAGGGCGGAGATCCTGCTCGACGGCGGCGCCTACTGCTCCTCCTCCCCCGCGGTGGTCGGCAACGCCGCCTCGCTCGGGGTCGGGCCGTACGAGGTGGCCAACGTCCATCTCGACGCCTACGGCGTCTACACCAACAACCCGCCCTGCGGCGCCATGCGCGGTTTCGGGGCGGTACAGGCCTGTTACGCCTACGAGTCGCAGATGGACCGGCTCGCCGAGGCGTGCGGCATCTCCCCGGTCGAGGTCCGCGTCCGCAACGCGGTCTCCCAGGGCTCCAGGCTGGCCACCGGGCAGGTCGTCGACTCCCCCGCGCCGCTGGCCGGCATGCTCCGCGAGCTGGCCGCGTGGCCGCTGCCCGGCGCCCCGGAGGCGGGGCCGCCGAACATGCCGGGCGGCGTCTCCCAGGCCACCAGGGGCGAGGGCGTACGGCGCGGCGTCGGCTACGGCGTCGGGATCAAGAACATCTGTTTCTCCGAGGGCTTCGACGACCACTCGACCGCCAGGGTGCGGGTCGAGCTGCTCGGCGGCGAGCCGCACGTCCTGGTGCACACGGCGGCGGCCGAGGTGGGCCAGGGGCTGGTGACGATCCAGGAGCAGATCGCCAGGACCGAGCTGGGCATCGACCGGGTGACGGTCGCGCAGGCGGACACTGCGGTCGGCTCGGCGGGGTCCTCGTCGGCCTCCCGTCAGTCCTACGTCACCGGCGGCGCGGTCAAGGCGGCCTGCGAGGCCGTGCGGGAACGGCTGGAGACGCTCAGGAGCGGCGGGCTCTCCCTGGTGGAAGCGCTGGAGTCGGCGGGAGCGGTCGAGGAGACCAGGAGGTACCGGCACCGGCCGACCTTCCCGATGGACCCGGTCACCGGGCAGGGCGACTCGCACACGCAGCTCGCGTTGTGCGTGCACCGCGCCGTGGTCGACGTGGACGTGGAGCTGGGCCTGGTCAAGGTGGTCGAGCTGGCCGCCGTACAGGACGTGGGCAGGGCGCTGAACCCGGTGGCCCTGGAGGGGCAGATCCACGGCGGCTCCGCGCAGGGGCTGGGGCTGGCGCTGATGGAGGAGATCCAGGTCTCCGGCGGGCGGGTGCTCAACCCGTCCTTCACCGACTACCTGATCCCCACCATCCTCGACATGCCGCCCGTGCGCGTGTCGATCCTGGAGAACCCCGATCCGCACGCCCCCTACGGGCTGCGCGGCGCGGGCGAGCCCCCCACGCTGTCCTCGACCCCGGCGGTGGCGGCGGCCGTACGGGCCGCCACCGGCCTGCCGCTGTGCCGCGTGCCCATCCGGCCCCACGACATCGCCCTGCCCTGACCTTGTCCTCTACCTCTGCCCCTACCCCGTTCCGGCCCTGGCCCTGGCCCTGCCCCGCTTCGGCCCTGGCCCGGCCCTGGTCCGGCCCTCGATACCGCCCGCGACACCGCCCGTAACACCGGCGGTGGCGGCGATGCCGGCGGCGTCGGCCCCGCCCATGAGATCGCACTGAGGGGGTAGGAACCGATCATCCCAGGCGGGCGAGGGGAGTGTCATGGACCGGTTCTTCCAGCTGTCGGAGCGGGGGTCGACGGTCGGCCGCGAGGTCAGAGGCGGGATCACCACCTTCATGGCCATGGCCTACATCATCCTGCTCAACCCGATCATCCTGGGCGGGGCCACCGACGTCACCGGCGCGAAGCTGTCGATCCCGCAGCTGACCACGGCGACCGTTCTCGCGGCCGCGGTGAGCACGCTGCTGATGGGGGTGGTCGGCAACGCGCCGTTCGGCCTCGCGGCGGGGCTGGGGCTCAACGCGGTGGTCGCCTACCAGGCCGCGCCGCACATGACCTGGGCGCAGGCGATGGGACTGGTCGTGCTGGAGGGCCTGGTGATCGTGGTGCTGGCGGTCTCCGGGCTGCGCCGGCTCATCATGAACTCCATCCCGCTCGCCCTGAAACACGCGATCAGCGTGGGCATCGGGATGTTCATCGCGCTGATCGGGCTGGTCGACGCCGGGTTCGTCGCCAAGGGGACGGGGACTCCGGTGCAGCTGGGCCAGACCGGGCACCTGACGGGCTGGCCGGTCGCGCTGTTCTGCTTCGGCCTGCTGCTGGTGATCGTGCTCTACGTGCGCAGGACCCTGGGCGCGATCCTGATCGGCATCGTGGTGACCGCCGCCCTGGCGATCCTGGTCAACTCGATCGCCGTGATCGACCCGGCGAGCTGGGGCGTGGTGGTGCCCCGGGTGCCCGAGGGGGTGATCGCGGCGCCGGACTTCGGACTGGTCGGCCAGGTGGACCTGTTCGGCGGTTTCTCCCGCGCCGGGGTGGTGACCGCCACGGTCGTGCTGTTCACGCTGGTGCTGTCGGGGTTCTTCGACGCGATGGGCACGATCATCGGGGTGAGCGACGAGGCCGGCCTGGTGGACGCCGAGGGCCGGGTGCCCCGGCTGGGGGCCATCCTGACCGTCGACGGCGTGGCCGGGGCGGTCGGCGGCCTCTCCAGCGCCTCGGCCAACACGGTGTTCGTCGAGTCGGCCGCCGGGGTCGGCGAGGGCGCGAGAACCGGCCTGGCGGCCCTGGTGACCGGCGCCCTGTTCGTGCTGAGCCTGTTCTTCACCCCGCTCGCCTCGGTCGTCCCCGCCGCCGCCGCGGCCCCCGCGCTGATCCTGGTGGGCGCGCTGATGATGACCCAGGCCAGGAACATCCCCTGGGAGGACGTGACGCTGGCCATCCCGGCGTTCCTCACGATCGCCCTGATGCCCTTCACCTACAGCATCACCAACGGCGTCGGCGCGGGCGTGATCTCCTACACGGTCGTCCAGGCGGCGGTCGGCCGGGTCCGGCGGATCCCGTGGCTGCTGTGGATCGTCACCGCGGTCTTCACGGCCTACTTCGCGATCGAGGCCGTCCAGAGCCTGTTCCGCTGAGCCCCGGCCGCCGGGGCACTACAGGTCGTCGGAGTCGCAGGCCACGCCGTCCTTGTCCTTGTCGACGTACCACCTGTACTCCTCGTGGCTCTCCCTGAAGTACGGCCCGCCGTACCCCGCCTTGATCGCCGCCTCGCAGCTCGGGTAGCGGGGGTCGGTCCGGTGTTCGGCGGCCCCGGTGGGGGCGGAGGACGAGGTGATCGCGGCCTGGGCGCCGGTGGGAACCGGGTTGGGGGACGGGTTGGTCGCCGGGGCGAACGTGGGCGTGGTCTGCTGGAACTGGGGGGTCGTCGGAGTCACGGTGCCCGCCGGGTTCCCGGGGGTGCCGACGACTCCCGGCGTCCCGGTGTCCCCGGGGAGCGCGCTGCCTCCCGGGGTCGCGACGCCGCCCGGGGTTCCGACCCCCGTGGGGGCGCCGGTGCCCGGTGTGGCTCCCGTGCCCAGCAACCGGGCGACCATGGCGTCCGCCTGTTCCTTGGTGAAGGAGCCCGCGATGCTCAGGCTGTCCTCGGTGATCACCTGGGCGACCCGCGGGGCCGCGACCACCTTGTCCTCCACGACGATGGCGATCTGCTGGGTGACCGTCTCCTGGGTCAGGTCGTTGATCTGGTCGCGGAACGCGGGCGCGAACGCGATCCGCACCGAGTAGGCGCCGCCCCGCTCCTGGATCGCCTCGATCCTCCGCACGGCGTCCACGCTGACCCCGGCGGCGAGCGTGTAGCAGACCTGCCCCAGGTCGTCGGGCCTTGAGTCCGGATCGGCGCACGGCGCGGGCTGCGTGCTCGTCACCGGCGCGAAGTGGATGGGGACGGAGAGGCGCCGGGGAGGGGTGGCGCCGAGCGGCATGTCGGGGTTGCGGGTCATGAGCACCGCGAGGGTGCCGAGCACCCCGGCGGTCAGCACGACGACGACCAGGGCCGCGATCAGGGTGATCGTGGTGCCCCTGCTCGCCCGGAGGGGCTCCGGCGCGGGGCCCCGCTGCCCGGGAGGACCGTCGTGACGTCCGGCGCCGCCCGGCCCCCGGGGGGCGCCGTGGGGTCCCGTCCGGGGATCCGGCGGCCGCGGACGACCGCTGTCACGGCCTGGTGGAGGTCCCTGCGGCACCGGTGGGTCACCCGGTCCGCCCGGACCCGCGCCCATCCCCATCGTCATGTCCCCGTATCCTCGCGTCGGCTCGCGACGAGCCTACCGATCACTCAAAGGACCCGGTAACCGGACAGTCAAGTCAGCTCGCTGAAAGATGACAACCGGCATCAACTGACAGCCTGTTATCAAGCGCAACCGACTCCTTTCATCTTGCGCGTAGTGCCCTCTTTCCGGGGAACGCAAAGTGAAGATGACACAGGTGCACATATCTGGAGGAGCCGTGAAGATCGCAGTTCCCCGCGAGGTCAAGAACCACGAGTACCGCGTGGCCCTCACCCCAGCCGGAGCCCAGGAGTTCGTCCGGCACGGTCATCAGGTGTTCATCGAGAAGGACGCGGGAGTGGGATCCTCGATCCCCGATTCCGACTTCGAGGGCGTGGGCGCCACCATCCTCGATTCCGCCGACGACGTGTGGGCCGAGGGCGACCTGGTCCTGAAGGTCAAGGAACCGGTCTCCGAGGAGTACCACCGGATGCGCAAGGGGCAGGTGCTCTTCACCTATCTGCACCTGGCCGCGTCCGAGGCGTGTACCCGCGCCATGCTCGAGTCCGGCGTCACGGGCATCGCCTACGAGACCGTACAGAACGCGAACGGCTCCCTGCCGCTGCTCGCCCCGATGTCCGAGGTCGCCGGACGACTCGCCCCGCAGGTGGGGGCCTACCACCTGATGCGGCCGGAGGGCGGGCGCGGGGTGCTCATGGGCGGGGTCTCGGGCGTGCACGCGGCCAACGTGGTCGTGATCGGCGCCGGGGTCTCGGGCATGAACGCCGCGGTCATCGCGCTGGGCATGCAGGCCGAGGTCATCCTGCTGGACAAGAACATCGACAGGCTCCGCCAGGCCGACATGATCTACCAGGGGCACTGCCAGACGGTCGCGTCGAACAGCTACGAGGTCGAGCGCGCGGTCCTCAGCGCCGACCTGGTCATCGGCGCCGTCCTGGTGCCGGGGGCGAAGGCCCCCACGCTGGTCAGCAACGAACTGGTCTCGCGGATGAGGCCGGGCTCGGTCCTGGTGGACATCTCCATCGACCAGGGCGGCTGCTTCGAGGACTCCCGGCCGACCACGCACGCCGACCCGACCTACCGGGTGCACGACTCGATCTTCTACTGCGTGGCCAACATGCCGGGCGCCGTCCCGCACACCTCGACCTACGCGCTGACCAACGTCACCCTGCCCTACGCCCTGTCGATCGCCGACCTGGGCTGGCGCGAGGCGCTGCGCGCCGACCCCGTGCTGGCCCCCGGCCTGAACACGCACGAGGGGCACCTGACCAACCGGCCCGTCGCCGAGGCTCACGGACTCGAGGCGATCTCCCTGGGACAGGCGCTGTCCTGACCCGCGGTCTCCGGAGCCCTCAAGGCTCCGGGGCCCCTGACGGGGGTACGGCTCCCGCGACGCGGAAGCCGTACCGTGGACCGCCGAGACGCCTCCGTATCAGTCGAGACGCCTCCGTATCAGGAGCACGGCAGCAGGAGGACCGCGTCAGGAGGACGGCTTCGCGCTCGGCGACCCGGTCATCCCGGCGGGCTGGGACGCGCCCGGGCTCGGGGAGGCCGTCGGGATCGGGGCCTCGGCGGTCGTGCTGTTCACGCCGCCGCTGCAGGACGCGCCGAACTCGGGGGTCTCGGTGCTGTTGTTCCTGTACTTGGCGACGTACTTGGGCAGCCGCGGATCGTTGGCGCTGTCCAGCTTGAGCTGCTTGTTCCAGGAACTGGCCACGACCTTGGCGGGCAGCCCGGGGTAGGGGCTCAGGAGCATGTACTCCTTGGCGGCCAGTTCCTTGAGCGTGGCCACCTGGTCCTTGGGCAGGTCAGGCTGGTAGGTGATCCACACGGCGCCGTGCTCCATCGAGTGGACGGCGTTCTCGTTGTTGATCGGCTGGTCGTAGATGCCGCAGTTCTGCCAGGCCGGGTTGTGCTCCCCGCCCACCGGCGGGTTCTCCTTGTAGCTCACCTTGGTCTGGACGTGCTGGCTGCCGGGGTACTTGGCGCTCACGACACCGTCCAGCGAGGTCGCCGCCCGCTGGTTGACGAGGTAGAAGCCGACCAACCCGACGAGCAGAACCACGACGACACCGCCGCCGCCCCACATCAGGAACGCCGCCCGGCGTTCCTTGCGCTTCTGCTCCGCACGCACCCGGGCGAGATTCTCTCGCCTCGCCTGCGTCTTTTCCTTCGACATCGACCCTCCAGCCGGCAACCAACTCCGGGTCAGACTATGCCCTAACGGGGTGTGTGGAGAATAAAGGAATCACAATGCGTGATACAGCGACGATTCGCCACAGTGGGTACTCTGGGCAAGCGATGGAAACCCCCGCTGAAAACACCCAGGCCCCCGGGCGCCGTACGGCGCTCACCGTACTGCTGGCCTGCCTGGCCGCGGCGGCCGTGCTGCTGCTGACCCTCGGAAGGACGTCGGCGCCGACCGACGCCTCGGCGGAGGCCGGGTTCGCCCGCGACATGTCGGTTCACCACGCCCAGGCCGTCGAGATGTCCTTCGTCATCAGGGACGGCAGCAAGGACGAGGCGGTCCGGCGGCTCGCCTACGACATCATCGTCACCCAGACCGCCCAGCGCGGGATGTTCAGCGGATGGTTGCAGCAGTGGGGGCTCGAACAGTCGACCGAGCGTCCGGCGATGGCGTGGATGGCCGGTCACGGCCACGGCGTAACGGCGGCCGCGTCCGGCACGATGCCCGGTATGGCCAGCGACGAAGAGCTCAAGAGGCTCGGCGAGGCCACGGGCAGGGACCAAGAGATCCTCTTCCTCCAGCTCATGATCCGCCACCACGAGGGCGGCGTCCAGATGAGCCAGGGGCTGCTGAAACTGTCGGACCGCGATGAGGTGACCACCATGGCGCGGCACATCGTCGATGGTCAGACAGGAGAGATCAAGCTGATGACCGACATGCTGGCGCAGCGCGGTGCCAAGCCGCTGCCCTCCATCCTGTAACAGCTTTTAGACTTTCATAACTCGACTTTGACGACCTTTTGATGATTCACCCTTTAACGGCGTCCGCCGCGACGGCGTCGGCGCGTCCCCGCGCCGCCGGTCCCAGGGCTGGGGCGGCATGGAGCCGATCTGGCTGGAGGAGATAAAACAGAATGGTGAACGACGAACCGGAGAACCGCCTGGAGGTGAGCATCTCCGCCGAGGTCGAAGCCGGGCAGTACGCCAACTTCGCGTCGGTGTGGCACACCCAGGATGGCTTCGTCCTGGACTTCGCAGTGATCACCAGACCGCCCCAGCTCGCCAACGACCCCTCGTCGGGCCAGCACTTCGTCAGCGTGCCGACGAGAATCGTCAGCCGGATCCGCATCCCGCCGAGCCAGGTGTTCGAGCTCATGAAGGCCCTCGAACAGCAGCTCACCGCCTACGAGAACGAGACGGGCCAGAAATCCTGACCCGCCCCGTTCCCCCCTGACGGCCCGTCAGGCGTTCAGAGCACGCCGATGGCCCTGCGTGCCGAATCCATCAGTTCCACCGTGCGCCCCGAGGCCCGGACCGCCCCGGCCTCAAGGACCCTCTCCAGCTCGGCGGGGTCGGCCGACAACTCGGCGTGGCGTTCCTGGATGGGACGCAGCGTCTCCACCACGGCCTCGGCGGTCTCGCGCTTGAGCGCGCCGTAGGTCTGGTGGCCGAGCGACCCGATCGGCCGCCCCGAGCAGACCGCGAGCAGGGTGAGCAGGTTGGAGACGCCGGGCTTGTCCTCGGGGTCGTAGCGGACCTCGGTGCCGGAGTCGGTGACCGCGCGCATGACCTTCCGGCGAACCTCGGCGGGCGGGTCGAGCAGATAGATCGTTCCAGCGGCCGAGCCGTCGGACTTGCCCATCTTGGATTCGGGCGTGGTCAGGTCCATGATCTTGGCTGCGTTCTGCGGATGGACGGCCTCCGGCACGACGAAGACCTCGCCGTAGAGGCGGTTGAACCTCTGCGCCAGGTCCCTGGTCAGCTCGACGTGCTGGCGCTGGTCGTCCCCGACGGGCACGAGGTCCGCCCGGTGCAGCAGGATGTCGGCGGCCATCAGGGCCGGGTAGGTGAGCAGCGACAGGCGCACCTCCTCCTGGTTCGCCGACTTCTCCTTGAACTGGATCATCCGCCGCATCTCGCCGAAGTAGGCGGTGCTCTCCAGCAGGTAGGCCAGCTCGGTGTGCGCGGGCACCCGGGACTGGACGTAGAGCAGCGACCGGTCCAGGCCGCAGGCGAGCAACAGGGTCGCCGCCTCCCGGGTGCGGGCGCGCAGCCGTTCGGGATCGTGTTTGACGGTCAGGGCGTGCAGGTCGGCGACCGCGTAGACGCAGTCGGCCTCGTCCTGGAGCCGTACGGCGGGCATGATCGCGCCGAGCAGGTTGCCGAGTGTCAGATGCCCGGTCGGCTTGAACCCCGAAAAGACACGCTTGGTCATGGCCGCTCCTCGCTGGAAGGGACCGCCGCGCACCGGGGGTGTACACAACGAGAAACGGCCGCCGGGTCGGGCGGCCGTCCGGTCAAGCGGTCAGGGTCGGCCGACGGGGCCGCCGAGGGCGGCCCACCACAGACCCGGACTGCACATGTTCACATATGTGAGCGTATCTCCTCCGCCACCGCGGCGGCAAAGACATCCACATCGGCCTCCGTCGTGTCGAAGGCGGTCATCCACCGCACCTCGCCGACGGCCTCGTTCCAGGTGTAGAAGCGGAACCGCTTCTGCAGGCGCTCGGTCACCTCCGCGGGCAGCCGCGCGAAGACCGCGTTCGCCTCCACCGGCCGCGGCACCTCGACCCCGGGGATCTCCCGTACGGCGTCGGCCAGCCTGCGGGCCATGGCGTTGGCGTTGCGGGCGTTGCGCAACCACAGGTCACCGGCGAGCAGCGCCTCGAACTGCACCGAGACGAACCTCATCTTGGAGGCGAGCTGCATGGAGGTCTTGCGCAGGTAGCGCAGGCCGCGGACGGCGTCGGGGTTGAGCACCACGACCGCCTCGCCGAACATCAGCCCGGCCTTGGTGCCGCCGAAGGACAGCACGTCGACCCCCGCGTCCGTGGTGAACGCGCGCAGCGGCACGTCCAGCGCGGCGGCGGCGTTGGTGGCGCGGGCGCCGTCGAGGTGGACGAGCATGCCCAGCCGGTGGGCGTGGTCGCAGATCGCCCCGATCTCCTCCGGCGTGTAGAGCGTGCCCAGCTCGGTGCTCTGCGTGATCGAGACGACCCTGGGCTGGGCGCGGTGCTCGTCGCCGAAGCCCCACGCCTGCGTGTCGACCAGCTCGGGGGTGAGCTTGCCGTCCGGGGTGGCGACGGTGAGCAGCTTGATCCCTGCGGACCGTTCGGGGGCGCCGCCCTCGTCGGTGTGGATGTGCGCCGACTCCGCGCAGACGACCGCCTCCCAGGGCGCGGTCATCGCGCGGAGCGCGACCACGTTGGCGCCGGTGCCGTTGAACATCGGCCAGGCCTCGGCCGCCGGGCCGAAGTGCCTTCTGAAGACCTCCTGCAGCGCCTCGGTGTAGACGTCGTCGCCGTAGGCGGTCTGGTGTCCCTCGTTGGCCAGGGCGATCGCCTGGAGGATCTCCGGGTGGACCCCGGCGTAGTTGTCGCTGGCGAAACCCTTGACCAGCGGGTCGTGCCTGCGAATCGCGTCCGTCACTTCTTCCCCTCAGCGGGACGGCCGGCGCTCGGTGCCGGGCCGTCTCCGTCGTACTCGTTCACCGCGCCCGCGGGCGGGATCGTCCCACCCGCGGGCGCGGTCGTCTCAGTCGCGGACCAGGACGATCCTGTCGCCGTTCACGTCGGTCTCCCACAGGGCGTCGATCGCCTCGGCGAGGTCGTCGACGTCGGTGAACCCCGGGAAGCTCCGCTCCGGGTTCGCATCCCGCATGGCCTGGTTCACCAGGGCCTTGACGACCAGGATGTTCGCCGTGGAGCCGGTGCCCTCCAGCGCGTCGGCGAAGGCCAGGGTCCAGGCCTCCGCGGCGGCCTTGGCGGTGCCGTAGGCCGCGTTGCCCTGGGTCGGGCGCTCTGCGGCCGTGGCGGAGACGATGGCGAAGCGGCCGCGCTCGCTCGCCTTGAGCAGCGGCTCGAAGGCGAGCGTGACGTGCTGCAGGGTGCGGATCAGCAGGTCGTGCAGCAGATCCCAGTCCTCGAGCCTGGTCTCGGCGAAGGTCTTCGACCCGCGCCAGCCGCCCACCAGGTGCGCGATGCCGTCCACCCTGCCGTGCTCGGCCTCGATGTCGGCCGCGAGCCGTTTGACGGCGTCGAAGTCGAGCAGGTCGACCGGGAGGGTCCCGTCCGCGCCGGACCTGTCGACGCCGATGACGGTGTGCCCCTTGTCTGCGAAGCGGCGTACGACGGCCTGGCCTGCGGGACCGGCCGCGCCGGCAACAAGGATGATCATGCTCGGATCCCCTTCGTGGACTCGACGACATCGCCGAGCTTACGGCGCAGGGCCTCGTAGAACATGCTCAGGGGGAACTCGTCGGACAGCACCGCGTCCACCACCGCCTTGGGGAACCCCTCGACCGGCAGCGCCTCGACGCCGCGGTTCCAGACGGAGGCGGGGTGCGGCTCCACGTAGGCGGCGACGAGCTCGTGGGCGGCCAGCCAGTGGGCGAGCTTGGAACGGTCGATCCCGTCGCGGTAGAGCTTCTCCACCTCGCCGCGCAGGTCGGCGACGCCGTCGGCGAGCCTGGCCCAGTCGACGCTCAGCCGGTTGTCCGTCCAGCGGACGATGTCGTTGCGGTGCAGGTAGGCGAAGAGCAGCTGCCCGCCGAGGCCGTCGTAGTTGCGGACCCGGTCACCGGTGATCGGGAAGCGGAACAGGCGGTCGAACAGGATCGCGATCTGGACGTAGCGGGCGTGCGGGACGCCCTCCCGCTCCAGCTTCACGGCCTCGCCGAACGCGGTCAGGTCGCAGCGGAGCTCCTCCAGGGAGTACAGCCAGTACGGCATGCGCTGCTTGATCATGAACGGGTCGAACGGCAGGTCGCCGTGGCTGTGGGTGCGGTCGTGGATCAGATCCCAGAGCACGAAGGTGTCCTGGGCCAGCTCCTGCGACTCGATCAGCCGGGCCGCGTCCGGCGGCAGCGCCAGCTTGAGCGTGGCCGCGGCGGCCCCGCTGACCGCCCTGAAGCGCGCGGCCTCGCGGTCGCAGAAGATGCCGCCCCAGGTGAAGCTCGCCGGGGTCTCGCGCACCGCGACGGTCTCGGGGAACAGCACCGCGGAGTTGGTGTCGTAACCGGAGGTGAAGTCCTCGAAGGCGATCGGCACGAAGAGCGGGTTGTCGTAGCGCTCCCGCTCCAGTTCCGCCAGCCACTCGGGCCAGACCGTGCGGATCCACACGGCCTCGATGTAGCGGAAGGTGGTGCCGTTCTGGGTGTACATCGGGAAGACGACCAGGTGCTCGAGGCCGTCGACCCGCTGGGTGTCGGGGTGGAAGGCGTTGAGGGAGTCGAGGAAGTCGGGGACGCCCAGGCCCTGCTCGACCCACTTGCGGAAGTCTGCGACCACCGCGGCGAGGTAGGCCTCGTCGTGGGGGAAGCGGGGGGCGAGCCGTACGACGTGGTCGACGATCTCGGCGATCAGCTCGACCGCCCGGTCACGGTCGCCCTCGACGGAGCCGTCCTTGGCCTGCAGCGGCCTGAGCGCCTCCACGGCGTCCTTGAGGCCCCGGAAGGCCTCGCGGGCCCCGGACTCCCCGGCGGCCGCGGCCTGGACGGGGACGCGTGCGGCCCAGGTGACCAGGTTGCCCCAGAGCGCGGCGTGGTCGTAGTCGCCGATCGAGTCGTCGCCGAACAGGTCGGAGTCGGCGACGACCACGACCCTGCCCTCGCCGTGCCGTACGGCCAGCGCCAGCGGCGCGCCCGCCGGATCGGCGGTCGGGGACGTCCGGAACAGCACGGTCGCGTGCTCGGGACCGGTGAGGACGCCCGCCCGGTAGAAGCACGCCCGGCGGGCCCCGGCCAGCGGGTCCTCCCCCGCGCTCTCGCCGGGGACGCCCAGGATCCAGGAGGCCACGCCGTTGTGGGAGTTCCTGGGGTCCTGCACGGTGGTGTGCCCGACGCCGACGCCGAAGCGGTCGAGCAGCTCGGCCAGGTTGCTGCCGTACTTCTCCTGCTCGCACTCGGCGAGCACGACCAGCCCGCCGCCTGCGGCGACGTACTCCTCGATCGCGTCGAGCTCCTCGACGGGCAGGACGGGGCTGCCCAGGCCCGTGGTCCGCTCCCAGCGGTCGGCGGAGGGGTGCGCGATGACGAAGACGTCCTGCGCGGCGAGGAGGGCCGGGGTGATCGGCCCCTCGGTGTGCGCGGCCACGGTGTGCCCGAGGCGGCGCAGCAGGTCCGCGGCGCGGACGTAGCCGTTGTCGTCGGGATGGCCCGGATTCATCGTTTCGGCCACGTCCCTGCGGATGGTCCATGACTCACTGTGTGCCTCGTCGAAGAGCACCCGTGGGAACGCTCGCACGATAAATCCTCCCTCAGATGTGACCTAATGACGGAAAATATACACAAACCACCGGAATATTGACACATCCCTTACGTCAGGACTCATCTGGAGCAACCCGGACCGGACTCCCCACACAGGGCCATGTCGATCACGCTGTGCGATCACGCCGCGCGGACCGGTGTCCGAAACAAGGCGTGGATCGGCCCTCGGGTCAGACGAAGGCTCCGGCCGCGACCACCGGGACCAGGGCCAGGACGGTCCAGGCGAAGGAGCGGCGCACGCGGTCCGCGGGCAGCCTCCCGGCGAACCTGCCCGCGACGAGGGAGGTGAGCAGCGCGCCGGCGGCGAAGGTCAGCGTGATCCCGTAGTCCAGGTCGGCGCCCCCCGCGTGCCCGGCGAACCCGGCGATCGAGTTGATCAGGATGACGACCAGCGAGGTCGCCACGGCCTCCGTCGCGGGCAGGCCGAGCAGCAGCGTGAGCGCCGGAACGACGGCGAAGCCACCGCCGACGCCGAACACACCGGTCAGCAGCCCGACACCGGCCCCGGCCGCCAGGGCACGCGGCAGGCAGTGGCGGTGGTCGATCCGCCCCGTCGTGGTCCGGCACGCTCCACCGCCGGTCTCCCCGCCCCGGATCATGCGTACCGCCACGACGGCCATGACGACCGCGAAACCGGGCAGTAGCAGCCGGTCGGGAAGCCCGCGGCCGAGCGCCGCCCCGGCGAGGGCCGCGGGCACGCCGCCCGCGGCGAACACGGCGGCGACCGGCCAGCGCACCTGCCCGCCGCCGACGCGGGGAACCAGCGCCCCCGCGCTGGAGATCGCGACCACCACCAGCGAGGTCGGGATGGCCACGGCCATCGGCTGGCCGGCGCCGTACACCAGGACCGGAACGGCCAGCACCGAACCGCCCGCGCCGAGAAGCCCGAGGGTGAGGCCGACGACCACCCCGCCGAGAAGTGTCAGTGCCAGGCTCATCGCGGACAGGCCCGGCCCGGTGCGCCCGCCCCGCCGGAGCCGCGGTTGTACGGCAGGCGGGCCAGGAGCATGCCCATCATGCAGTTGTCGCTGAGCCCGGCGTAGGTCAGTCCCGCGCCGACGAACCCGGTCAGCAGCAGCGCCCAGGGCAGCCAGAGGCTCGCCACGACGGAGACCAGGACCAGCAGCCCGGCCGCCAGCCGGACCTGCCGCTCCAGGCTCCAGCGCCGCCTGCCCCGGACGACCGGGGCGGCCGAGGCGATCCAGGAGTTCATCCCGCCGTCCAGGACGGCCGCCCGCCGCAGTCCCGCGGAGGTCAGCTTCGCCTGGGCGGTACGGGCCCGGCCGCCCGACTGGCAGACGATCACGATCGCGACGGACGCGTCCTCGGCGAGCAGGGACATGCGTTCGTCGAGCCGGTCCAGCGGGAGGTTGACCGCGCCGTCGATGTGCGCGGTCTCGAACTCGGCGGGGGTGCGCACGTCCAGCAGCAGCACGCCGGGGTCGGTGGCGGCCAGGGCGCGGGCGGAGGTGACGTCGATGGTGGACGAGAGGATCAAGGAAGTTCTCCGTTTCGATGGTGTGCGCGGAACCGGCTTCGGCGGTGCGCGCGGAGCCGACCGGCACCGGTCAGCCGGTCGGCTACTCGGTCGGCCGGTTGCCCGGTCGGCCGGTTGCTCGGTCGGCCGGTTGGTCAGGGGACCGGGAGGGCGGCGGCCACGTCGTGTGCTCCGGCGCCGGTCAGCACCACGGGCAGATAACCCTCGCGGGCCAGGATCGTCGCGGCGATCGAGGCGCGACGGCCCGAGCCGCAGACGACCAGCACCGGGCGGTCGCGGTCGAGCTCGGCGGGGATCCCCTCGGTGACCAGGTCGGGCAGGAAACGCTCGACCGCGCCGGGCAACGGCCGGGCGCGCCGCTCGGCGGGCATCCGGACGTCGAGCACCTGGGCGCCGGGCAGCCGGGCCAGGAAACCGTCCAGGTCGAGCACCTCGAACCGGGCGGTCCCGGCGTCCCCGAGGTCGCGGACGACGCCCCGGACGTCGTCCAGGCCGATTCTGGCGAGCTGCGTGACCGCCTCGGCCACGTCCTGTCCCGGCTGGGCGACCAGCGCGATCGGCTCGCCGTACGGCAGCAGCCAGCCCGCCCAGCTGCCGAAGTCGTCCCCGAGCTCGATGCCGGTCGAACCGGGCAGGAACCCGGCGGCCTGCTCCCGCCCGGGCCTGATGTCGACCACGTGGACGCCGTCGCCCGGCTCCTCCGGACCGATCTCGGGCAGGTCGTTCTCCGGCTGCGCGGGAACGCCGAGGAGGTTGGCCGGGCCCATGTGGGCGTAGAAGGCGGGGATCGGCATCGGGTCGGCCAGCAGTTCGTCGGCGAACGCCTCGACGCCCGGAAGGGCGAGCAGCGGGTTGGACACCAGCTCGTCGCCGATCGTCGAGGTGTAGCGGCCCGCGCCGCTGACCCCGCAGAACGAGCCCTCGCCGTGGGTCGGGTAGAGGCCGACGTCGCGGGGCAGGCCCGCCAGGCGGTGCAGCGAGCCGTACTGGAGTCTGGCCAGCGTCCGGGCGCGCTTGGGGCCGAGCAGGTCGGGACGGCCTGCGGAGGTGACGAGCAGGCTGCCGCCGGAGAAGACGGCGAGCGGCTCTCCGTCGACCAGGACCAGGTAGCTGGTGTGCTCGGGGGTGTGGCCCGGGGTGTGGATCGGGCGGATGGTCAGGCCGTCCGTGCCGGGGATGTCCTCCAGGTGGAAGGCGGGCGTGTGCGGGTAGGCGGCGGCGGAGGCGGCGGGCAGCACCAGTTCGGCACCGGTGCGCAGCGCGGCCTGCTCTGCGCCGGACACGTAGTCGTTGTGCAGGTGGGTCTCCAGCACGAACCGCAGCTCGACGTCCCGCTCCGCGGCGGCGTCCAGGAAACGGCCGACGTCGCGCTGAGGGTCGACGAGCACGCCCTTGCCCTCGTGGGTGAGCAGGTAGGTCTGGTCTCCCAGGCCGGGGGTCCGGAAGGGGATGATCTCCACGACTTCACTCCTCTCTCAAGTACCCCGGGGGGTATACAGCGAATACAAAATACCCCGGGGGGTATATTCGGGACACGGATGACCCGTTCCGGAGAACGGGCACCGCTCAGATCAGTTTCAGATCGGGGACGGTTCAGATCGGGGACGGTTAGGTCGGGGGCGGCTCAGGCCAGGGCGAGGAAGAGCTTCTCCAGCTCGTCGAGCTCCATCGGGGGCTCCTCACCCCGCTGCTGGGCGGCCTGGCAGTGACGCAGCCCGGTGGCCACCAGCTTGAACCCCGCCCGGTCGAGCGCCTTGGAGACCGCCGCCAGCTGGGTGAGCACCTTGACACAGTCCTCTCCCGCCTCGATCATCGCGATCACCCCGGCGAGCTGGCCGTTGGCCCTGCGGAGCCTGGCGAGGGCGTCGCCCGCCAGTGTCTGGTCCATCTGCATGCGCCTGTCTCCCTTCAGATGTCCTCACCATACCCTCGGGGGTACTCCGAAGACGCCTTCACCATACCCCAGGGGGTACCTGAACTGGCAAGTCGCTCTTGCCGGCCACTTCTGAGCCGTCCTGTCCGGTCGAGTTCCTCCCCGGCACACGCGATCCGGGCGCGTACGGCGAGGACGCCGCGGATCCAGGCGCGTACGGCGAGGACGTCGCGGATCCGCCCGCCCTCCCCCACGGGATCTCCACGATCCCGGAACCGGCGTGTTCCCACCCGGCCCCACCCATTCCCACCTGTTCCCACCCGCGGGGACAGCCGACCGTTTGGTGAGGTTCGCGAGCATGGAAACGGCTCGCGTCATAGCCTGATCGCATGGACGTCGCGAACCTGGCGGTCGCCGTGATCAGCGCCGTCGCGGGCGTCGCCGGTGCCTATTTCGCCTGGATCCCCGTGCGCAGGCTGCTTTCGGACAGGCGCGCCCCCCGCCCGCAGGTCTCCCCCACGCCACCCCTCCCCGCACCGGCCTCCCCTACGCCCGTCTCCCCTACGCCCACCTCCCCCACCTCCGTCTCCCGCCCACCGGCCTCCGGCACGCCGTCTCCCGGAGACGGGGCCTCCGGAGACGACCCGGCGGCGACGGCCTACGACGTGTTCGTCTCCTACTCCCACGACGACGCCGATCTGGTCACGGAGCTGGCGGGACGGCTGGAACGCCGGGGCGTCCGGGTCGCCTACGACAGGGTGCTCGTCCGTCCCGGCTCGATCGTTCTCCACGAGATCGAGCGGGCGATCCGCGACTCGGCGCACGGGCTGCTCGTCTTCAGCCCCGCCTCGATGGCCAGCGGCCCGGTGATGAACGAGTACTACGCGCTGCTGCGGAAGTCGGTGTACGGCGGACGGCTGCTCATCCCCGTCCTCGCCGCGGACGTCCGGGACGAGGAGTTGCCGGAGTTCGTGAGGATCCGTTTCTGCAGCGACCTGCGCGGCGCCTCGGACACGGTCTTCGACCGGCGGGTGGAGGAGATCGCGGAGGCCGTCAGGAGAGCGGCGTCACCGTGACGTCACAGCCGCTTCAGCGGCCCGTGCTTCTCCAGCCAGCTGCGGTAGGCGGGAGCGCGCTGTGACTCCGTCCAGTAGGTGGCGGTGAGGGCGCGGACCAGGTTGTCGGCGTGCGCGGTGATCGGGCCGGGAGCGGTCCATCCGATGAGGTGACGGAAACGCAGCGGGGAGTCGACCAGCGGACGGATGGCGATGCCCTCGCGGGCCGGCGCCGTCGCCTGGAACAGGCTGACGCAGCGGCCCTCGGCGACCAGGTCGACCCCGACCTCCAGGTTGACCCCGTAGGCCACGCGCGGGGTGAAGCCGTGCCTGGCGCAGGTGCTCCAGAAGTACTCGCGCGGCCCCGACTCCAGCGGGGCGGGCAGGGCCCAGTCCTCCTCCGCGAGATCGCGTAACTCGATCTCCTCCCGCTGGGCCAGCGGGTGGTTCGACGGCAGTCCGACGAAGAGCGGCTCGACCGCGATGGCGGTGTACACCGCGCCCGGCGGCGGGGAGAGCCTGTGGTCCGGATAGTCGTCGAGGGTCGCCAGCTCGATCCGCTCGGACTCCAGCAGGCGCGGCAGCGTGTCGATCGTCTGCTCGGTGAGCAGCCTGATCTCCGCACCGGGGAGCAACTGGCGGAGAGTCCTGGCCAGATAGATCCTCAGCCGGGTGGGGGCGCAGCCCACGCGTATCGGCGGGAGCTCTCCCGGCGGGGGCGCGTAGCGTTTGGCGGTCCGTTCCAGCTCGTCGACGGCGGAGACCAGGGAGCGGGAGCGGATCAGCAGCCACGCGCCCAGCTTGGTCGGGCGGGCACCGTCCGGGCCGCGGTCGAAGAGCGGATCGCCGAACATCTGCTCGATGCGGCGCAGCTGAGCGGTGAGCGCGGGCTGGGACATCTTCAACGTCGTAGCCGCCCGGGAGATGCTCCCGCTGTCCGCGATCGCGCACAGCACCCTCAGATGACGAACCTGGAGATCCACGTAACGAGGGTAAAAGCAAAGAAGCTTTCCAGTAAGGCCTAATCGCCAAAGCATGCGGGACGCGTCTCGCAACGTGCCACCTTTGTCGGGTATACGCCATTAAATCCCTAACGAAGACGGACGGCGCTTCCCGCCCTTCCTCGGGCACCGCCTCTCCGTGGGGCCGTACGGCGAGCGGCGGACCGCCCTCCGGGCCGATGCGGGCGAACACGGACGCCCCAAGCGACAGAGGGTTTCGGTCGCGCCTTTCCCTGGACGCCCTTTCCCATCACACACCCGGCCCAGGAGCCCCCTGGATATTCACCCCGACATGCCGGGGCAGCCACCCGATTTGGCGACTCTCCGTTTGAGCCCGAACGAAGAGTTCGGGAATGATTGGAGAGACATGTCACCCAATAGCGGCGCTCCCGAATATCGACGAGCGGAGAGGCGCGGACGATTCCCCGCGCCGCGCACCCGGCGGGCCGCGCCCCTGGCCGCGGCGACGCTCGCGCTGGGCGGTACGGGGATCGCGCCGGGAAGCGCGGCCGCGACACCAGCGCCTCGGCCACCGCCTCCTCGGCCGCGTCCTCGGCCGGCCCGAAACCGCCGATGAACCGGGGCAGCGTGACGACGAGCCGCGCCGGCTCGATCCGCCAGACGGTCTCGGCATCGGCCGTACCCGTCAGACCTGGCCGTTGCCCCCGCGCCCGGCCCGGTCCTTGATGATCACTTGTCGACCTGCGGGACCTCGTCGCTCCCGGGCACCCGCCGGACCTCGATCTTGGACCCGGGGGCCGCCGGGACCCGCTTGGCCCACTCGACCGCCTCCTGTTTCGAGGCGACGTCGAGCAGGAAGAAGCCCCCGAACAGTTCCTTGGTCTCGCCGTACGGCCCGTCCGTGACCACCGGGACCTCGCCGCTGAAGTCGACCACGACGCCCTGGCCCGGATCGTCCAGCCCTTCCGCCGCGAGGAGAACGCCGGCCTTGACCGTCTCCTCGATGAACCGGTGGGTCGTGGCCATCATCTCGTCGATGTCGGCCATCATGGCCGCGTTCGACTCGTCGGTGCCCCGCATGATCAGCAGGTACTTCGGCATCGCGTTCTCCTCATCCGGCGGGGCCGCCTCTCGGCCCTCGCACCCATACGTCGAACGAGCGGCCCGCGGATCGACACGGCCCCGGAGAAATCTCTCACCGCGACGCAGCCGAGGTGGGGGGAGTTCGGGGTATGAGGTTCCGACCCGCGCCTTGCCCCTTTTTCGGCTTACTTGGTCTGCCCCCGTCTACAGTCGAAACCCCGGCTTCCACGACACCTTCGTCAGCGCAGGTCAGACGGCACTCCGCCGAAAATCTCCTCATTGCCACCGGGACTCCTTTCCGGCTTTCCGGCGTTTCCCGCAGCGTCTTTCCCGCAGATGTGACCGGATTCCGTCACGCGTGGTTTCCCGCTCCCGGTCACCGTACGGTTCTCCGGTGAACGGTCACCGTACGGTTCCCCCGTGGGCGATCACCGGGAGGGAAGGTCGGAGCGGGGCACGACGAGGCCGCTCTCGTAGGCGAAGACGATCGCCTGGGCGCGGTCTCGCAGATCGAGTTTGGCCAGGATGCGGCCGATGTGCGTCTTGACGGTCTGCTCGGCGACGACGAGGGCCGCGGCGATCTCGGTGTTGGACAGGCCGCGGGCGACGTGGAGAAGCACCTCGGACTCTCGCTCGGTCAGCGACTGCACCCGGGGGGCGGCGCCGGGCAGCGCGGGCCTGCACCGGGCGATCTCCTCGATGAGGCGCCGGGTCACCGAGGGGGCGAGCAGGGCGTCCCCGGCCGCCACCACCCGCACCGCCGAGACCAGGTCCGCGGGCGGCGCCTCCTTCAGCAGGAACCCGCCGGCACCCGCGCGCAGCGCCTCGTACACGTAGTCGTCCAGGTCGAAGGTGGTGAGCATCAGCACACGCGGCCTGTACTCCCCGCCGGGCGGCGCCAGGAGCAGCCGGGCCGCCCGCAGGCCGTCCATCCCGGGCATACGGACGTCCATGAGGACGACGTCGGGCCGCAGCCGCCTCGTCTCGGCCACCGCCCGCTCGCCGTCGGCCGCGTCACCGACGACCTCGATGTCCTGTTCGGCGGCCAGCAGGGCGCCGAAGCCCGCCCGGACCATCGCGTGGTCGTCGGCGATGAGCACCCGGATCGTCACGCGTCCTCCTCCTCGTGCTCTGCCCGCACCAGGGGCAGCGTCAGCTCGACCCGGAACCCGCCCCGTGGCGTCGGCCCGGTCAGCAGGACGCCGCCCACCGTGGCGGCCCGTTCCCGCATCCCGGCCAGTCCGTGACCGGTGCCCGCGGGCTCGGCGAGCGCGTGCCCCACGCCCGCGGGCGGCGCGTTCTCCACCACGACCCGCAACCCGGTCCCGTTCCCGGTGACCGCCACGGCCGTGGCGGCGCCCGGCGCGTGCCGGATCACGTTGCTGAGCGCCTCCTGCACGATCCGGTAGACCGGTAGCTCGATCCCCGGCTGCACGTGCGCGGGCAGGCCCGTCACCGTCAGCTCGACGGGGGTTCCGGCCCGCCTGGCGCTCTCCACCAGCGCGCCCACCTGGTCGAGGCCCGGCAGCGGGGCGCGCTGCGGCATCGCGTCGTCGCTGCGCAGCACGCCCAGCAGGCGCCGCATCTCGGCCAGTGACTGCCGGGCCGCCGCCCCGATGGAGTCGAACTCTCGCTCGACGTCGGCGGGCACCACGCCGAGCCTGCGCGCCGCGCTGGAGGCCTGTACGGCGATCACCGACATGTGGTGCGCCACCACGTCGTGCATCTCCCTGGCGATTCTGGTCCGTTCCTCCAGCAGCTCGCGCCGGGCCCGCTCGGCCGCGCCGACCTGTTCCTGCTCGGCGACACGCGCCTGGGCCAGGCGGCGCCAGCGCAGGTTGTCGCCGACGATCAGCGGCACCGGCACGACGGCCGCCACGAGCTGCAGCACCACGGCCGGGTTCGTGGACGACACGGGCACCACGGACACGTCCACCAGGGCGCCGAGGAGGGACAGTGCCCAGACGGCCGCCAGCATCCATCGCGGCCGGTGCTGCGCCAGCACGAACAGCACGATCAGATAGGCGACCACGGGCATCGGAAGCCACGGCCACGGGTTGTTCGCCGACGGCGGCGAGACCAGCGGTGGCGTGACCAGCATCCCGATGTAGATCATCAGCCAGGCGGTCACCGGCCGGTGCCCGCAGATCGTCACCGGAGCCGCGCAGGCCGCTGCGAGCAGCACCGTCAGCTCGACCGGAGCGTCGTAGACGGTGGCGAGCATCCCCACGTTCATCGCGAACATGAAGCAGGCGATCACCCAGGGCGCGACGGCCCGTACCCTCGCGAACCGGAGCGTGGGCAGGACCGCGGTTCCGGCCGGGGCGAAGGCACGCGACATGCGATCACAGTAGCCCTTGACCTCCGCGAAGAACTCCGTCCCGCAGCCGACCTCAGGCCTCCCACCTGGGTATGACATGCGGGCCGGGTGGCTCGAAGGTATGACGGGCCTGGACGGCACCGTGGTGTGACGTGCCCCGCCGGGGTCGCCGCCTAGCGTCGGACCCCGTGAACGACAACAGGAACCCCGTGAACGACGACGGGAACACGGAGCGCGGAAGAAGGACGTCCCGGCGGCTGGCCGCCGTACTGGCCGCGCTGGGCATCGCCGTAGCGGGACAGGTCGCGGCACCGGCCGCCGACGCCGCCTCGGCGGGGCGGGAGCCGCTGGGCGGGATCTGGCGGGCCGACGGTTACGGCACGATCTTCAGCATCGGCCAGGGACGGCTCACCACCTTCGACACGACGGCGATCAGCTGCCTGCAGGGAGTGCTTTCGGCGAAACAGACGGCGGGGACGCGCGACTCGGCGTCCTTCACGGCGCAGGAAGGCGGCCGACGGATCACCGTCCAGACACGGGGGCCCGGCCGGGCGCGGCTACGGTATCCGGGAAGCGTCGGCGCCATCGAGCTGCGGAGGCTGCCCGGCCTGCCCGGGGCCTGTTCCACTCCCACGCCCGGTGATCCGGTGAAGGTGTTCGACGTCTTCTGGACGACCTTCGCCGAAAACTATCCGTTCTTCGCCACCAAGGGCGTCGACTGGCGAGCCGTCCGGGACCGGTACCGATCCAAGATCGGTTCGAGCACCGGGGACGAGGAGCTGTTCGCCGTGCTGCACGACATCCTCAAGGAACTCGGCGACGCGCACACCGCCCTCCTCGCGGGCGACAGGCAGTTCGCCAGGCCGTTGCGTCCGGGCACCAGGCAGCTGGACGGAATACCGGCCTTCATGGCCTTCAACAAACGGGTCCAGGAGTTCGTCGAGAGGAACGACACCCACAAGCCCCTGAAACAGTGGGGACGGGGCGTGATCGGGTACGCCGACCTCCCGGACGGGCTGGGCTACCTGCGACTGGGCGCGTTCGACGGCTACGCCGACGGTGGCTTCGAGCCCAATGCGGCCGAGCTGGACCGGGCGCTCGACGAGATCTTCACCTCGTCCCGCACCTCGGGTCCCGACCGGCTGCGCGGCCTCATCCTCGACATCCGGATCAACCTGGGCGGCTACGACGCGCTCGGCCTGCGGCTCGCCTCCAGGCTCACCGGCAGGCCGTACCCGGCCTACGCCAAGCAGGCCCGCAACACCCCGGACGACCCGCCCGGGTTCACCCGCCCCCTGCCGGTGCCGGTACGGCCGGCGACCGCGCCGGTGTACACAGGCCCCGTCGCCATGCTCACCAGCAGCCTGACCATCAGCGCGGGCGAGACCTTCACCCAGGCCATGATGGGACGGACGCCCCGGCCTGAGCGGATCGGGGAGAACACCCAGGGAGCCTTCTCCGACTTCCTGTGGCGGAAGCTGCCCAACGGGTGGAGCTTCGCGCTGCCCAACGAGCGTTTCCTGACCCGGGACGGGACCTCCTTCGACGTGACCGGTATCCCGCCGCACCTGTCCGTTCCCGGCGTTCTCAGCGACGAGGAACTGAACGGCGACCATGACGCCGCCTTCGCCAAGGCCCTCTCCTATCTGGCGAACCAGCGGCGACGGTAGTCGTGGAGTCACCTCCACGCCTGGGAACGGGGCGGCCGTGAGATGCGGTACCGGCGGTCACGGTTGTGCGGACACTTCGGGGGCGGGAAGTCTTCGCCGCTGATGGGGCGGACACGGTCGGCGGTCTCCTCCCGAACGTGTCCCGGCCCCGCCCTTTCAGTCTTCGCCGCGATAGACGCGCAACTCACGACGCGCCCGGTGACGGTCGCGACGGCGTTCTTCCCGGAGGAAGTGGTGTCGCTCCAGGAAGCAGCCTCTGCTGCGGTGCCCGAACCAGTAACCGGCGGGGACGCCCCAGTGACAGCCGTCCATGCGGCGGTTCGAAGGTTCGCTGTCGGCGGTGATCTCGTCCGGCAGCGTGCACACCCCGAACCGGTGGTCATGCACGGGCAGGCAGGTCACCATCGGCGCGTCGGCCATCTGCACCCACCAGGGCCGGGTCTTGTCGGTCTTGCTCATACGGTCACCTTTCGGCTCCGCGACGCCCCGGGCTGGGGCCGTCACAAGACCGGATGCACCGCGATCACCTCCGACTTCACGCACGACATATCCGACACATCAGGGCCGAAAACGACATCACCCTTCAGACAAACCGATTCCGACGCTACCCCCAGCCGCAGGAGCGCGCGTCGCACACAACTACCTCGCGGCCGACGACACGTGTCCTGTCCCACTGGACTTGAGGTACGGACAACCAGGCGCCGATCCGTTGTCATCTCCGAGATGACAGCCCTCCCCGGACATGATCCCGCTGCCGACGAGGTGAGCTCACGACCGGAGCCAACCATGCCGAGAACAGCGGAAGTGTCCGAGGCGGGCACTGATGATCTCCGAGATACGGGAGACGGCCTAGACCAAATCGTCGGTGCGTACCCAGCGGGTGAAGGCCGCCCACTCACCGGCCGTGAACACCAACGCCGGACCCGACCGATCCTTACTGTCCCGAACCCCCACCCGACCACCGGACAGCTGAGCGACTTCTACGCAGTTGCCACCATTGCCCCCGGAGAAGGAGGACTTCACCCACACCGCCTCGCTCAGTTCCCGATCCATCGACACCTCATCCCTCAGATCAGTGCCAGCGATGCCTACTGAGAAGCACCTCGGCTCGAATCACCGCTTATTCGATGGTCTAGATCGAGTCGTCGGTGCGTACCCAGCGGGTGAAGGCCGCCCACTCACCGGCGGTGAACACCAACGCCGGACCCGACCGATCCTTACTGTCCCGAACTCCGACCCGCCCCCCGGACAGCCGAGCGACCTCCACACATTCGCCGCCATTGGCTCCGGAGAACGGGGACTTCACCCACACGGCCTCGTTTAGTTCCCGGTCCATCGACCCCTCATCTCTTCGATCAGCTCAAGTGATGCACTTTGCGGAAGAGCTTCAGCCCTAATCGCCTCATAATCGGTCACGATGTTGGCCACGTCTCCAGGCCGGTCGGAAACCTGGCCTTGACCGGCCGACTCCACGTAGACCGTGTTGATCAACCCTTTGGTCTGCGCGATGAAAAACCCTCCCAGAAGACCCGTCGTGCTCGCAGCCTTGAAAGGAAGAACCTGGATCGTGACACAGGGGCGCTGGGCCACTTCTAGAAGGTAATCGAGCTGAGCCGCCATGATCGACCTGCTACCGATAAGGCGCCCCAAAACGCCCTCATCCAGGATCGTCCACAGCATAGGAGGATCATCTCTCTCCAGAATCCGCTGGCGCTCTAGCCTCGCAGCCACGTTTTTCTCAATCCACTCCATCGAAGCCCGAGGGGCGCCATTGAGGATTGATCGAGCGTAATCCGCCGTCTGGAGCAGACCTGGCACGACGAGCGGCTGCCAGGTACGAAGGGTGTCGGCCTCTTGCTCGATCTCTACCCACGGCCGGAACCAGGCCGGGAGCTGGGCGGAGACGTTGTCCATCATCTCCTTGATCCGGATGAGCGCCCCCTCCACCCCGAGGGCCTTGTCGCATCTCCTGACGAAGTCGTCGGTCGGCCGCCTGCGCCCGGTTTCGGCCATGGAGATGGTTCCCAGGGCGAAGCCGGTACGCCTGGCCAGCGCCCCCTGGCTGAGACCGGCCTCCTGGCGGTAGCGGCGCAGCTCGTAACCGAAGAAGGCGATCGGCGACGTGGTGGGGTCGAGTTCCTTGGCGTGGGGCATGGGGGGGCACCTCGGTTTCACAGGGCGGTTTCACAGGAACCGCTGAACAAAGCCGTGTTCGTTCGACTACTCACTGTATCCGAGCAATGCGATGCTGCACAGGCATATCGAAAACTCAACGGCCTGGGGCAGGTGAACGTGGATCGTGTGGTCGATTTCTGGCGGAAGGACATGGACGGCGGATCGGAGATTCTCGGTGAGGCTTATCTGAAACTCGACCCGGCGTCGGCCGCGAAAGCGCGCTCCCACATACGCGTTTGGCTGGGATCCGATCATCCGGAATACGAGAATGCCAGGCTGGCAACCTCCGAATTGGTGACCAACGCGGTTCTGCACGCTTTCCTGAGGGGACCCGACGCCCTGATACTGCTCACACTCACCCGGCGGGCGGGACTTCTCTACGTGGAGGTCACGGATCCGGGCGGCGGCTTCTGGGACCCGTACGCACTCCCGGCCATGCCCGACGACGAGGAGGGCGGTCGCGGCCTGGCCATTGTGGGAGAGGTCTCCCGGGGACGATGGGGAGTCCGCGACCGCGGCAGGCGGGGCCGTACCGTGTGGTGCGCCCTCGGCGGCGACCCGGATCCGGCGGAGCGACCATGAGAGTGATCGTGACTGTCACCCGCGAGGGGGGCAGGATCCGTACCCCGGGGCAGGAGGGCGTGCTGTTCGGCTTCGACGCCTGGGAGGCGTTCCTCCACCGGGCCAAGAAAGGCCGGTTCGACCTGCCTCCACCATCGAAAGTCCCCGAGCGAAAGACGCCCGGTCTGGCGACCGGAACCGCTCACCGGGTCACGCGCCGCCGATCGGCGCCGACCGGGTCCATGCCACCACTCGCCGCACCGGCGCCCTGGAATGCCCCCAGCACAGGGCGGAAGCGAGCACAGCGCGGAAACGAACGTAGCGCGGAAGCGAAGTAGCGCGGAACGAGCACGGCACGGAAGCGAGCACGGCACGGAAGCGAACGTAGCGGAGCGAGCACAGCGCGGAGCGAGCACAGCGGAGAAGCAGGGCGGCCACCCGCCACACCGACGACACGATCCGCCGTATCAGTGGCGCGACCCGCCGTACTGACGACGCGACTCACCGCACCAACGCGCCGGCCCCTTCCCACCTCCTGTTGACACTCTCTCCGTCATCGCCTCATTATGAACAAGCATTCATGAACGATCGTTCATAACGATGCGCCGTGACCGTACGGAACTCCGAGGCGGCGAGGCCGCTCCGGCACCCGAAGACCGTTCGCAGGGAGAACACGATGCACACCGTCGTCAACACCGAGCAGGCCGAGGCGTGGAACGGCTACGAGGGCAACCACTGGGCCGACCATCAGGACCGCTACGACATGGTCAACAACGCGTTCAACGCCCCGCTGCTCGACGCGGCGGCCGTCGGCGAGCGGGACCGGGTGCTGGACGTCGGCTGCGGCAACGGGCAGGTGACCCGGCTGGCCGCCAGGCGGGCGCGACTCGGTCACGCCTTCGGGATCGACCTGTCCGCGCCCATGCTCCGGCGTGCGCGTGCCAGCGCGGCCGAGGAGGGGCTCACCAATGTGACCTTCGAACGTGGAGACGCCCAGATCTATCCCTTCCCCGGCGGCGACCCCGACGATCTCCCGGACGGCTCCTCCGGAGACCTCTCCGGCTCCGGGGGCTTCGACGTGGCCGTCAGCCGGTTCGGGATCATGTTCTTCTCCGACCCCGTCGCCGCCTTCGCCAACATCGGCCGCGCGCTGCGCCCCGGCGGGCGCCTGGCCATGCTGTCCATGCGGAGCCTTCACGGCCACGACTTGGCCCCCGTCTTCACCGCCATGGCTCGGCACCTCCCGGCGAGACCGGCATCGACCGAACCCGGCCGCCCGGGGCCCGAGTCGCTGGCCGACCCCGCCCGCATCCACGAGGTGCTCACCGGCGCGGGCTTCGAGAACGTCGCCTCGACGGCCGTCGACGCGCCCCAGGTGTGGGGCAAGAACACCGAGGAGGCGGCGGCGTTCCTGGGCGCCTGGGGACCCGTCCGGTTCATGCTCGGCCAGGTCGACGAGGCCGCCGCCGCCCGAGCCCTCGACGCGCTCACCGAGGCGATGCGGCCGTTCGAGGAGGCGGACGCCGTACGGCTGCGCGGCGCCGCCTGGCTGATCACCGCGACCCGCTCCTGACCTCCCGCGCCCACCAGGGCGGTCGCTCGGCCGAGGTCAATAGGATGCGATGGATGTCACCGAGAAAAGCGGCCGCCCTGCGTGACGGCGTCGACGGCCTGAGCCTGCGCGAGCACCTGATCGCCTCCGCCGAGCGTCTCATCGCCCGGCGGGGCACGGCCGGGCTCACCGTCCGTGACATCGCCCGTGAGGCCCGGGTCGCCGACGGCGTGCTGTACAACCACTTCGAGGGCAAGGAGGAGCTTCTCGCCCTCGCCCTGCACGCCCACGTCCGGACCGTCGAACGCGAGCTGGGCGAACTGCCCGCCAGACCGGGCGAGGGCACCGTCGCCGAGAACCTCCGGGCCTCCATCGCCTACGGCCTGGCCCTGCACGTCGCCTTCCTGCCCGCCTTCGCAGGCCTGCTCCCCCAGCCCGAGGTCCTCGCCCGCTTCGCCGCCCTGCCCAATCCCCTCGGGGGCGGCCGGGGACTGCCGAAGCTTCTCTCCGACTACCTGTACGCCGAACGGGACCTCGGCCGGCTGTCCCCCGACGCCGATCCCGAGGCCGCCGCCACGATGATCGTCGGCGTCTGCCACGAACTGGTCCTGCCCCGCCTGCTCCAGGGCGCGCCCCCGGACGCGATCGAGGCGTCACCCGGCCGCATCGACGCCCTGGTCGCCACCATCATGAACGGCATCGCCCCGGCCGCGACCGCTTGAGACCCGGCGCCACTCTTCCGGGAGCCCTGCCCGGTCTCCCGGAAAGCCGCCCGCCGCACAGGCGGTCAAGTGTTCCCGCCAGGAATACAAGCACCAGCCGATCTCTGTTTTCGATTCGTCTCTTCGAGAAGGGTTCGCCGATCTGAAATCGGCGGACCCAATCCGGCCATCCACACTTTCCGGACCATCCGTTTCCGGGCGTTCCACGTCAGCGTTTATTTACCGCGACCGCCGGACAACTACCGGAACGGTCTCCTTCACGGAACCCGCAGGCCGATTTACTGACTTTTCCGGTAATCGGTTTACGTACATCCTGGACGACGATCACTCTCATCGGACGACACTTCTTGACGTCTTTAAAAAACCCGAAAGATGGACCGTAAAGTCAGGAGAGAAATGACCGGAAAACACGCGGGAAAGGCAGGGCGGCAACGCCTGCGCATGGTCGCGGGAGTCCTCGCGCTCGTCCTGCCGGCCGCGCCGCTGTCAGCCCTACCGGCCGGGGCGAGCACGGTGAACTGCGGTGACGTGCTGACATCCAGCGTCGCGCTGACCGCCGATCTGGACTGTCCCGTCACCGGCCCGCAGACCGTGACGGTCAACGCGGCGAACATAACCATCGATCTCGCGGGCCACACCTTGACGGCCGACCTGGTGAACGACACCTTCCCAGGGGTGACCGTGAAGGACGGACGGCTTTCAAGTCTCAGCACCGACCACAACGCCACCGTCACACTCTCCAACGTACGGACCGCGTCCGTATCGATCAAAAACCTGGCGACGGTGATCGCCAACGGGACACCGGACACCTGCGAAATAGGTACCGTCCGCGTCAACGTGGGTCGCCTGACGGTGGACAACTGCACCCTGCACCGCGGCAACTTCTACCGGGCGCTGCCGATTGTGAGGTCGAGCGTGGTGAGCGACGGCTCACTGAGTTTCACCGACAGCAACGACGGCCTGTTCACGGAAAACATCTTCGACAACGCCCCCGTGTCGGTGGGATGGGAGTCGGTCGACTTCACCTTCCGCGACAACGTCTTCAAGAACGCCGACAAGGCCCTAAACATATACGGCATATCGAGGGGGCCGTGGTCCTCCGGCACGGTCGAGAACAACGAGTTCGTCGACAACTCCATCGGCCTGCACGCCGCCCCGTACTTCGACAGGCTGACCGTGCGGAACAACACCTTCACCCGCAACAGGACGGTCGGCCTGTACATCGACAACCAGACGACGCCCCGGCAGTCCTACCCGGTCTCCGACAACGTCTTCAACGACAACGGGCAGGCTCCCAGCGGAGCCACCGACCGGTGGCACAACCCCCTCCGAGGTGGCCTGCACGTGGCGAACAACAGCGGAGCGGACGGCCCGCCTTACTTTCCCCGGATCACCCTGACCCGCAACACCGGTTCCGGCAACGCGAACTACCTCATCTGGGCACCACGGGCACAGGTGATCGACGGAGGCGGAAACCAGGGCCCCTGCAAGCCGGGCGACACCCCCCTGACCTGCTTCTGAGCCCCCTCCTGCCGCCCCGAGATCCTCCTCTTCCCAAAGGCCCCCGTACAAACCGCCGGAGCCCACCCTCCGGCGGTGACCCCCGCGAGATCACAGCCCCGGCATCGACATCCTCAGCGCGGACGAGCCCGATATGGATCCCGTCAAGACCGGCTTGATCCGTCACGTCTCACCCGTTCCAGGGGCACCCGGCCCGTGGATGTGTCTTCATGACACGGGGACGGCCGTCAGGAGGCAAACCACGACTGTGAGGGCACGTTCAGCGACGATCTCACCTCGTCGGCGCGGCTCCAGAGCAGCTCGGGCGTCCACCGGGGCGGCGCGGCCCTCTCGACGAAATACGCCTCCCACGAGGAGGTGGTGTCCGGCAGGCGGCTGTCCAGCACCAGGCCGAGAGACTCCGGATCGGTGACGGCACACCAGAGAACGGCCGACGCCAGCCGATCGACCTCCGCACGGCCAAGACCGTCCAGATCGAACTCGAACACGTCGACCCCGGAGGACGATCTGACCGTCAGAACCGTGTCGACGTCCTCGTTCAGCCACAGCTTGACACTCAACGGACGGCTGCCTCCCAGGCCCTCACGGGCCACCTCCACCGTCGCCTCTGTCCGTCCCTCATCCGTCAGCAAGGTCACGGCTCCCGTGGAAGGATTCACAAGACGCACACCGAGCTCGTCGAGCTTTCCCATGAAACGCTCTGCCAAGCTCCCCCTCGAGGGGAGACGAAACTACAGAAGCTCCCCGCGCATCACAACCTCCTCCAACAAACACGACGACGTCCCGGCGCCTTTCGGTGACACCGATGACGTGCACGCCACGGAGCAGGCCGCAGCTTCAGCCTCGGTCGATGACCGCTCCCGTCAGGCCAGCATGCTCTTCCCCATCAAGCACGCCCTGTCGAGAAACTCCCGCTCTTCCGCGCTGCTCGCGGTCAGGGCCCCTCCAGACCGCTCAAGCATCACCGCCGAGGCAGAAAGAACTCCACCCATCAGGTCCCGGTAGACCACATGCGACGACACGAAGTACTCCTCGAACATTCGCCTCGTCAGGGACTCGAAGACTTCGACGTCGATTTCGCATATGTCACCGGAGACCTCGACCACACCGGTCGGAAGACCAAGGAGATCGGATGTCGAACGTCGTAAGGAGAGATAAACTTTGCCGACACGAAGCGCGGGGCTCCACACAGTCTCTTCCCCAGCGTCGAAGATGTAGCTCATCCTCGCTCCAACCGCATGTCCACTCCGGAGTGATTTCCAAGGTCACTGATGGCCTTCTCCGCCGCCCCGCGAAAGCTGTCACCGAACGATACGTCGAAGCCGAAGGGAGCGCTGGTATATGTCGCAAGCTCCGGCCGATATCCCAGATGAACGGCATCTTTCGGGCTGGGATCTCCCGAAAACCGACACGGAACCCCGCCAGGTCCAAGCGGAGACTCCGGCATTCCGGTCGTCCTTTCAGCACCACCGAAGGCGGAGAGTGTTGCGAAGACGTCACAGAATGTCAGTTCACGTCCCGAGCCGCCGCCCTTGAAAGGTGCAATGCCACCTCATCCAGTCTGCTGAGGCTACCTCTTATCATATTCGCTCCCCCGTGATCGAAGGGCGCCGCCCCTCCTCCAGAATCTCTCGGACGGCTCCGCGCAAGGCGACAACCAACTCTTCCAGGCTCACCACACTTCTCGCCTTCTTCACGGACTTCTCATCCACCTCGCTCAGCGCGATCACGGTGACGTCGCCGCCCCCGCCTCTTGAACACCTCTTCCGGCGGGAAAACCGCACTTTTCAGCTTCAATTGAAATGAATCACTAAAAAGAAATAAACCCAGATGGTTCTACCCTCTTGGCCAACCCACCGAAAGCGCCCCCATCTTGGCGACTCTCACATCAACAGCGAGGGCAAGCTCACCCCCTGAGCGTTTCTACGAGATGAATAAAACGCACCCTTCTTCACCACACATATAATAGTTAATCTTGCCCGAAATCTCCACCAAAAAGACTTCTTCGCTCTCTGATCAGAAAGCACACTCGCGCCAGGATTGCCGCCCACAACTTCAGTGCGAGAAAGGCCTATTAAGCCAGAAACTATCGCTCCACCAGTAGAGCACCGTTCTATCTTTAGGCCATGGAGACCAAGACTCAAAAGTCGGCTCGAACCGATCACGGTCTACCTCTATCGGCCTCCAGTTTCCACCTCTTTCTTCCCCCGGCTTGGGTTCACGCACGCATTCGCGGAAGCGCCTAGCGCTCGCCGCAAATTCATTGTAGTTAATCTGCGCCTGAACAAGAGAGGTCTGATTGGCCCCCTCACCATAGAATGGCCATCTTAACTGGAGAATATCGTCCTCCCAAAAACATATCGGGCAGATCATGTGCGAACCCGGCGGATCTTCGAATACTCGATATCCACAACAGGGACAAGGAAATTTATTCACAATCACAAGTGCACCCTCAAGGTCGAATGCCTGGCATTTTCTCGTACGCCTCCAATCCTCCATCAAGATGATAAAAGGTAACGATTCCCCTGTCGCTCTTCATGCCATACTCCCCCGTCTTCGGGTCAAAATAACGCCAAACATCATCTGCGGCATCATACTTTCTCAGAATCCCCTTACGGCCACCGTCACAATCACACATTAAATCTTTCGCAGCTTCAGAGTATTCAATCTCAGAATCATACCCCATCTCTCGGCCATGTTTTTCGTAATGATTAAATAGATTTCCCTTGCTTGTCCATTCATCGCAGTTGTGAACCAGAACGTCAACGGCGCCGGCAGCCACATGATAAGTATGAATATCACTGACCGTCAGGTTATAAACACGCTGATTTGACGTTCTCCATCTAGCGACGGCGGTTACCCGAACGCGTGCACCGGCACTCGTCTGCACCCATGTTCCAGGGTGGAGTTTAGCCGCATTCTCCCATCTATGGAGATTTGGAACCCAGAAAGGATGGTTATCCGTTGAGATAACAAGACCGTTTTCATGGCCATGATCGCCATCGGTGTCGACAGTGATCTGGACCAGATTCTTCTCCCCTTGGCCGACGATCAGCGCAACAACAGGCTCCGCCTCGGTTTCACCCGTCTCAGGGTCGGTAGCAATGACCTTGTCCCCGGCCTTGACCTGTTCGATGGGTTTATGAGAACCATCAGCCATCAGGACCAGCGTTCCGGAAACGAAGCTGTTGCCGCTGGCCTTACAGGCCGCTGCGGCTGTCTTCCCCGCTTTGGCGAGATCCTTCTCCGCCTTGGCCAGTGCCTTCTTGGCGGTGGTCAGGCGGCCTTTCGCCTCGAACCAGCCCTTCAGCGCCGCTATGGCCTTACTTCCGATCCTCCACAGCGCCTTGGCCTTCTCCGCGAGTTTGGCCCATTTCCACGGCGCGCCGTACTTGGTGGCGAGCTTGCCGACTATTCCGCCGATGGCCGAGCTCAGGAGGTTGATGGCGGTCTCGGTGCAGGCCCCCACGTTGCCGGTGGTGAAGCACTCAAGTCCCGCGGTGATGCCGAGCTCGTCAGCGATGATCTTGACGAGTTCCCTGCCCGCGGCCAGCAGCGCATTGACGAAGCGGTTGCTGTCGGCCTCGGCCCCCTCGACCTGGTTGGCCGCGGCCCTCTTGTTCGCCTCCAGGCACTTCTTGGACTTCTTGTTGACGGCGCAGGGGTCGGGGCCGTCACCGTCCGGGTTCAGGGGTGGGTTGAGGCCGGTGGGGTCGGACAGGCCGACGGGGTTGTTGAAGGCGTAGCTGTAGGGGTTGGCCCACTGGGGAGTTTCGAGGTTGAGCAGGGGGTCGGTGGAGATGAACCTGCCGATCGTGGGGTCGTAGTAGCGGGCCGACAGATACGTCAGGTCGGTGGAGGCGTCCTCGGTCTTGCCGAGGAAGCCCCGGTCGGTGAAGGGCAGGTCGTCAGCACCACGGCGCTGCCCGAAGGGCAGGTAGCGTTCCCGGCTGACCTGGCCGGTGGCGTCGTTGACGGCCAGTTGCTCGGAGCCGTGCAGGCCCGAGGCCAGCCAGGTGACGCCACCCCCTCCGATCCGCATGGCGACGGTGGCGCCGTCGACGGTCGCGTAGTAGCGGGTGCCCTTGACCTGCCCGCCGGACAGCTCCAGCTCCATGGATCCCAGGTAGAGCGTGGTCTTGCCGCCGGGATCGCGACGGATGAGGCGTTCGCCTTCGGCGTCGTAGACCATCGAGGTGTCCTGGCCGTCGATGGTCGCCTTCTCCAGCTGGCCCAGCTCGTTCCAGGTGAAGACACCCTGCTTGCCGGCGACGGTGCGGCCGGTCATCTGTCCGGCGTCGTCGTAGGTGTAGGTATCGCTGGTGCCGTTCGGGCGGTCGATGGCGGTGACCGCGTTCGGCCGGGCACCGGAGGCGGGGTAACGGTAGGTGGAGGTCTGTCCCGCGTCGGTCAGCGTGGTGAGGTTGCCGACCGCGTCGTAGGTGTAGGACTGCTTGTAGGGATCGATGCCCAGGTTGTCGGCGCCGGCCGTACCGCTTCCGCAGGCCGAGGCGGTGGTGGTCCAGGCGGCCGACAGGCGGTGCAGGCCGTCGTAGGTGAAGCATTCGGACTGGCCGGAGGTCTGACCCGGTACGGCGGAGGCCGCGTCGAGAACCCGGGTGATCTCGCCGGAGATGTCGTAGGTGTAGCGGTCGTCCTGGGCGAGCTGTGGTGTGGTGGTGTCGGCCTTGGCCGTGGTGGTGATCCGGTTGAGCCAGCCGGTCCGCTGGTCCCAGTCGAGGGCGCGTTTGACCTGCCCGTTGGCACCGTAGGAGCGCTCGGTCATCCGGCCGGTGGCCGACCAGGCGGTGTCCTTGACGTAGGTGAAGCCACCACCCAGGTCGGAGGTGAGCCCCTTGGCGTAGCCGAGGTCGGTGAAGGTGGAGGTCACCTTCTCCGCGGGGAGACCACCGGCGGCGGGCATGCCGGCCTCGGACAGGACGCCCATGGCGTTGTATCCGGCCGTGAAGGTGTAGTCCCCCGCCAGGGCGCCCTCGGAGGCCGGGACGGAGAGGGTGGAGCCGGTGGGACGGCCCAGCCGGTCGTAGCCGGTGACGGTGTCGGTGTAGGCGTTGCCGCCGGCGTAGCGGGTGGCGGAGGTGAGCTGCCCCTTGGACAGGGTGTCGTAGACCCAGCCGGTCAGCTTGGTTCCGGTGCCCGCCTCCCCGGCCCACTGGGCGGTCTGCCTGCCGAGGTCGTCGTAGGTGTAGGAGACCTTCTGGCCCTTGCCGTTCTTGGTCCAGGCCAGCAGGCCGGTACCGTCGTACTTCAGCTCGGTGTCGCCGGAGTCGGGATCGTGCGAGGCGATGCGGCGGTCGAGCAGGTCGTAGGTGAAGGTCCGTTCCTTGGCGGCGGCGTCGACGACCTTGGTCAGGCGGCCGTCGAGGTCGAAGGTGTAGCCGGTGTCGTGGTGGGTGGTGGCGTCCGCCCACTCCTCGACCTTGGTGACCTGGTCGGCGACGTCGATGTGGGCGACCGTCTTGCCACCGGTCGGCGGCTGCACCTCGGTACGGTCCCCGAAGTACTTCGTCACGGTGCGCCGCAGCTCGGCCGAGCCGCTGTAGGCGACCTGCGCCACGGCGCGGCCCAGCGTGTCGTAGGTCGGGACGCCCCACTGCGGCACGTCGGTGACGCGCGGGTTGAGCAGGGCGGAGCCGGGCGCGCCGGGACTGTGGAACTGTCCGGTGGACACCGTGGGAAGGCCGCGGCCGTCGTAGGTGGCGGCGGTCACGATCCGGCCGCCCGCGGGCGAGTCGGCCTGCCGCTCGCGGTCCCGGCCCCAGCCGTCGACGAAGGTGTAGTCGGTCAGCCAGGCGGCTGAGGAGCCGGTCCCCTCCCTGCGCCTGCTGATCGAGGTCCTGGCCGCCGAGGTGGGCTGGTGCACTCCACCGTCGTAGGGAATGGTGTAGGTGACCTTCGCCGCGGGCGTGCCGGTCTCGCTTCTGGGTTCCTCCGGCGTCCAGAGCTGGAGCGTACGGCCGAGCTGGTCGTAGTCGATGTTGACGTCGTTGCCGTCCGCGTCGCGGATCCCCACGACCTGGCCGTGCAGGTGGGAGGTCCATGAGGTGACCGCGTGCCCCAGCGGGTTGGTGACCTTCACACCGCCGGTGGGCCAGCCGACGGCCGGGGTGTAGACGGTGGTGGAGACCTTGTCCGCGGGATCGGTGACCGAGACGGGACGGCCGTAGCCGTCGTAGGTGCTCTTGGTCGTCAGGTAGTCGGTGGCGCTGCTGTAGGCGCGGCTCTCCGTCGGGTTGCCGACGGTCACCGTACCCGCGGTGGGTGAGGTGGCGCCGTCGTACATGACGACGGTCTTCTCCAGCAGGGCGCCCGCCGCGCAGTCGTCACCGGCGTGGCGCTCGCCGCCCACGGAGTAGTTGAGCATCCACCTGGCCGTGTTGCGGGCGTAGGTGGTGGAGGTGCAGGTGTTGTCGTCGGCCTTGCCGCGCTCACCGTAGTCGTTGATCTTGGTGGGCAGGCCGTCGGCGTTGTAGGTCGTCTTGCTCTCGGCGTAGCGGAAGCCGCTGGATGTCTTCTCCCGGGTGACCTGACGGACCTGGTTCACCCGCGAGGGGTCGTAGCTCTGCGGGCCGTCGCCGGTGACCACGTGCTCGTACTCGTAGCGGGTTCCGGACAGCTCCTCGTAGTTCCATCCGCCGTTCGGGGTGGGCAGGGTGTCGACGAGGGTCACGACAAGGCGAGGCTTGACGCCCGAGCTCTCCGAGGACGGGAACGTCATGACGTTGTTCTCGCGGGGGTTCAGCCACTCCTGGCTGGAGACCTGCACGCCGTAGTTGGACACCCCGTCGGCCCACTGCTGGGCGACGGAGGTCAGCGACCAGCTCATGGGGGCGTTCGGCCTGCACTCGCTGACCGCGTCGTTCCACAGGGTCGTGCCGGGACGGTTGGTCCACGTCATCTGTCCGGCGTGCCAGTTCTCCGTGACACGCGCCAGGTACGTCTTGGGATAGCCGGTGTTGCACCGGGTCTCGCCATTGCGCATCTCCAGGCGGGCGTCGAGCACCTGGCGTCCACGTAGCGCGGAGACGTCGAACTTGAGATAGGCCCGGTTGTAGTTGGTCACGTCCTTGCCGCCGACACTCATGAACTGGCCGCCGAGCGTCAAGGTGTCCTCGTCGGGCATGTCGAAGGGGTTCAACGCCGAGTCAAGGGTGGTGTCGTTCGTCGGGGCGAGCGTGAGCGTGACCTCGTTGCTGTCACCGGGACCCGGTGTGGAAACCGGCATGGGCGTGCAGGGACCGAGATGGCGCCACAGCGAGCTGCTGTCCGGCTCCTCGTAGCCCTCCCAGCTCTCCGGATCGGCGTCACGTACAGCCTCGTAGCCCTGCTCGTCCCAGACGACCCGGTCCCCCGCGGAATAGATCCGGCCGACCACCCACTCGGGGGCCGCGCAGGGCACACCACTGGGAGCGGGGGTGGGAGTGGCCGTCGGTGTGGCCGTCGGTGTGGCCGTGGGGGTCACGGTCGGGGTAACGGTCGGGGTGGGGCTCGCTGTCGTCGTGGGGGTGACCGTGGGAGTGGGCGTCACGGTCTGAGTGGGCGACGGTGTCACGGTCGAAGTCGGGGTGGGAGAGGCGGTGGGGGTGACCGTGGGCGTGGGGGTCACGGTCGGGGTGGGCGTCGGGGTGGAGGGGGTGGCGACGGTGACGGTCAGCGTGGGGGCCTGGCCGGACGCGGTCGAACGGGACGAGGCGAAGTAGCGCTCGTCGACGATCCCGCTCTCCGGATGCCCGGCCAGCTGAATGCCCTGGTTGGCCGTACCGCTCGCCCATGCCTGGACGATGTTCTTGACCGTCCAGGTCATCGAGCCCACCGTCGAGCAGGAGCCGGAACCGTCCGCCAGCACCGCGTTCTGGTCGGTGGTGCCCGGCTCGGTGCCGAAGGCGAGGGATCCCGGAGTCCAGGTGCCGGTGACGCGCCGGGCGCGGATGCCCTGTGACGCCGTGCTGCAGCCGTAGCCGTCGACCGCGTTGAGCGTCAGTTTGGCGTCCAGTACGGTCCGGCCCGCCAGCGCGGCGGCGTCGAACTTCAGGTACGTGCGGGAGAGAGCGACCTCTTCGCCGTCCATGAAGTCGTAGGTGCCCGCGGCCAGCCACTGGTCATCCCCGCCGCCGAACTCCCAGTTGTCCACCGAGGCGTCGGCCGTCAGGGGAAGCTGCAGGGTCTGCGTGCCGCCACCGGTCGAGGTGGGGGTCGGAGTCGCGGTGGACGTCGGAGTAGGGGTGGGGGTCGGGTTCGTTCCGCCCGTGTAGCTGATCGTCAGCTTGGGCGGTACGCCGCCGGAGCGGGTCGAGGAGTGGAAGTTCGCGATGTAGTCCGGCAGCGTCTTGGGAAGCTCGTCGTCCAGCAGGAGCAGCAGCCCATGGCCGGGGGCACCGCCGGCCCAGGCCTGGGCGATCGTGGTGACGTCCCAGGTCCAGGTGGCACCGGAGGTGCAGCTCTGGTTGAGGGCGTAGCCGGTCCATGTGCTGCCGGGCTGGTTGCTCCAGTCGGTACCGGGGTTGCTGGGATTGTTGACGTCGAGCGGTGTCCAGGGGCCGGTCACCCGCTTGACGGCGATCTGCGGCGTGCTCGCACAGGCGGAGGCGTAGTCGTTCTTGAGCTGCAGCGAGGCCGAGGAGACCGTGGCGCCGTTGAGGAAGGAGGTGTCGAATCCCAGGTAGGAGCGATAGAGACGCTTGACTCCCGTGCCGGTGGACATGACGAGTCGGCCGGTCTTCAGGGTTGCCGCGGTGGAGTAGACGGCGTTGTCGTCGTCGATCGAGGTCTCGGCGGTCACGCCGCGGGTGGTCGTCGGATCGACCGTGACCGGGTAGACCGTCGCGGGATCGGCCAGGAACGCGGGGTCGGGTTTGATGACCAGCGTGTCGCCGGCGATCTCGGTGGAGATCTTGCCCAGCCGCCCCGGTGTCGTCTGCTCCGCGGCGAGGTCGGGCTGCGCCGTTCCCTCCCTGGCCGCCGCGTCAGGGTTCGCGGGCTTGGCCGGGTCGGGCTTGGCGACGGGCTGCGGCTGGGAGTCCCACATGGCCGGTGCGGGTGCGGTGGCGGCGACCCTGCCGTGCCCGTCGGTGAGCCGCAGGCCACCGGAGGCGTCCTTGGTCAGCTTGAGACCCTTTGTCTCGACCGCGACGCGGTACTCCACCGGCCCTGACGGGCGTTCGCGCAAGACCACGTCGTAACGGAACCCGGTGGGCAGTGCGGTCACCACCAGGTCGGCTCCGGTTCCCGCCGCGTCGGCGAAGGTGGCGACGTTGCCGGACACCGTCGGTCTGGGCAGGGAGGTCGGCCAGCGCAGCCCGAGGGAGCCTCCGATGCGGTGGGTCATCGTGACGAAGGCGCCCTGCCCGCCCGTCGAGATCCCCACGTCGGCCGCTGCCGCCTTGGGGCGTAGCACGCCGTCCTGCTCGACCAGGGTGGTGTCGACGGGAACCCACGTGTTGTCGCGCCTCACGCGTACGGGACCGGGTGACAGCTCGGCGGTGAAGGTGAGGCCGTCGGGCTGGGCGTAGGTGATCGCCTTCTCCGTGGTGAGCGCGCTCACCTCGACGGGGGTGCCCGTACGGCGCGCCTCCGCGAGAGCGGTCTGGCTGTCCCGGATGGGGGGATCCGGTGCGGATGTCGGTGAAGCAACCGGGGCCTGTGAAGGAGCGGGTTGCTCAGGCGGCGCCGGCGGGGTGGTGGGTTGGACGAGGGCCGTCGGCCGGGCGACGGCACCGGTCACGGCGTGAACCGCCGAGGTGGCGGGCTTGGAGAGCGCCACCGGTTGAACCGCCCGGGTGACGGGCCCGGTGAGCACCGCGGTGGAGGAACCCGATCTCGTCGCGGGCGGCTGGGCGGCCGCGCTCACCAGGGTCGCGGCCTTGATCAGCCGTTCGGACGGCGCGACCGTCGCCGCCTTGACCGTACGGCGCGGCGCGAGCGAGGTGGAGCCGCCGGAGCCGCCCTGGGTGGCGGTGCGGCGCCAGGTGCGCTCCTCGAGCACCTGCCCGGCCAGCCACCGGGAGTCCTGGTAGACGTTGCCCTCGAAGTCGGTGACCGTCCTGGGGCTGACGTCCTCGTGCATGCCGCGGAAGAAGGTGGTCGACTTGACCGAGTATCCCTCAGGGTCGGTTCCCGACCCCTTGACGGTCCGTACGGTCCCGTACCCCCGGTAGTCGTTCCAGGTGATCTCGTCCAGGTCGTCGGTGAGGTAGTTGCGTTCGAGGTCCCAGGCGGGCTTGCCCTGGTACTCGTAGGAAGTGATCACCGCGGGTGAGTTCGCGACCGTGTCGCGTTCGGCCACGCGTGTGACCATGAACTTCGGATGCACGGCCATCATCGGCCTGCGTGCCAGCTCACCGTACGGGCCGCCGGTGCGCGCCCACCCCCAGTACTGGAACTGCGGGAAGCAGTCGAACCCGGCGTCCTGCCACGTGCGGGTGCGCAGGCCGCTCGTCGGACAGGGATTGGGCTGGCCGTATGTCACCTCCACCTGGCCGCCCAGGCCGTTGTGCACTCGCACGAGGCGGGGCGGAGCGACCAGGAAGGACCGTTCGACGGCGTCGGGGGCATTGGCCGGCAGGCTCCCGCTGTAGAACTCGGTGCGGTACGCGAACGGCTTGGCCGCGTCGAACTCGACCGGAGGCAGCCGGATCTCCCCCGGACCCGCCAGACCGACGGGGCGGATGTAGTCCAGCCACATCGCCGGATCGTTCGTGCCCGAGACGCTCCAGTCCCCCTTGGTCAGGTACAGCTGGCGCAGTTGCAGCTTCGAGACGTCCTCCCAGGCTGCCTGGGCGTTGGGCCTGGCGTAGGTGACGATCGAGTCCAGCCTCTTGGACAGGAAGAACACCGGTGATCCCGGCAGGCACGCGTTGCTGCCCGTGGAGCAGTCGAGGTCCGCGGGAACGTCCCAGTAGGTCGTGCAGACCATGTCGTAGCATTCGCTCTTCCACGACCCGGCCGAGGTGGAGGTCGGCGTCGGGCTGGGCGGGGCCTCGGCGCACGGGTCGGCGACCGGGTTGGCCAGCGGGTCGTCGACCGCCATGCCCTCGGCGCAGCGCCGTACCGAGTTGAACACCGTCTTGGCGGTCGCGACGCTGCCGGAGACGTTGACACTGGCGCCCCACTGAACCTGGTTCAGGTAGCCGCCCCGGTCGTACTCGACCGCGACGTTGCACGGCACGTAGGCGCCGCCACTCCAGCAGGTCTTGTACTCCTTGACGTACTGGTTGGTCTCACGGGTCCAGGAGTAGTCGGTGACGTTGCCCCTGGCGTCCGTCACCCGGTCGAGGTTCCAGCGCCACACACCCGTGCAGGACGGCACGGGCTCGGGCTCGGCGGGCACATAGCCCGCAGGCGGGTCGAGCGGCCACCCGCCGGACGGGGGTGTGGGATACGAGTTGTGGCAGGGCTCCCCGGGATCGTCGCCGATGAAGGGGATCTGCCAGCGCGAGTCCCGCTGCGAGCCGAAGGTGTGCACCTGACCGTCCTGGGTGGTGATCTCCCAGGACGAGCCGGTACCGCCCGCGCCGTCGTCGCCGATCAGCCGGATCCGCCAGCCGAAGTCGGTCTCGGTTCGCCATTCGCCGCTCGAGCGGTCTTTGACCAGCCGGGAGGACTTGCCGTCCAGTGACAGTACGAGCTCGGAGCTGCTCGCGTCGGAGGTCGCGCTGTCGCGGTCGTTCTCGTCGGGCGACTCCCAGCACTGGTGGCCGCTGTCCTTCTGGTACGGATGTTTGGAGGCCTTGGGCAGCACGTCGGTCGAGCAGGGGCGATAGCGGCGCTCGACGAATCCGGTCCCCGCGACGTCCCAGCCGAGGCCCACCCAGCCGGACTGGGAGTTGGAGATCTGTGTCATCCCGTCGACCGTGGACGAGTCGTAGGCCAGGGACAGTCCGGGTCCGCCGCCCGAGACGGACGGCGGCTCGGGCAGCGGGTAGGAGTAGCTGAACGATCCCGACGACAGTCCCGTCTGCCAGGTCCCCGTGGGTTTGAGGTCGGTGGCCTCGAAGTTGCCCGCCGTACCGGAGGCGGCCGAGACTCCCGACGACATCAGCAGGTACACCGACCCGTTCTGAGCCGTGCCCGCGGTGCCGGACGGTGCGGAGGCGTCGACCTGTGCGACGACCTTCCCGTTCTCGGCATCGTTGACGAACGGCACCTCCCGGGGACGCAGCGAGCACTCCTGCCCCGCGGGAAGCCGCCCTCCCACCGCGCACGCCGGAAGCCGTACGGCCCGCAACCGGGAGCCGAAACCCGCGCCCTGGATGTCACGGAATCCCGAGTAGTCGAAGGTCATCCACACCGGCCCCGGCTTCGGACCGCCGTCGGTCCGGGTGACCGTCGCGGCGATGCCCACGCCGCCCAGCCGTCTGGCGATGTCGGGTCCCAGCGCGTCGACCCGCACCTTGGAAACCGGAGGCACCGGGTCGGCGGACGGTGCCGGATTGGATGTCGGTCCCTCCTTCGACGCCTTTGACTTCTTTTCCGGATCGGCGTCTCCAGGGGTGCGCGGTTTGGCGGATCCGGTGAATATAACGCCCTTACCATCGGGGTAAAGGTTGACCGGAGCGACCGATATCGAGAGGCCGTTCGCCGTGACCGGCCGAGTGCTGGAGAGCGTAATCTCCGCTTTTCCGGGATTCGGCCACACCGGGGCGGAAATCGCGGGCGTGTTCAGCTTGTCCTCGGGGCCGTCGACATGGGCCACCGGTCGAATCCGACGCCCGTCGACCGACTTTTCGGCCGCGGAACCGCCTGGTCGAGCGACGGGATCGGTGAACTCCGTCAGCACGATCGCTCCGGAGGCCGTCATGACGACGGCCAACCCCGCGATCAACCATGTCCGCGCACGCGAAAAAGCCATCTACAGATCCCCCGAGAGAATGCGAAACGCGCGGCGCGGAGGTGCCGCATCCGCCATAAAGAAGAAATAAATCAAACCTGACAGATCATCCTCACCGGACCACGACAAATCAAGATCACTTTTGTCACACCGTCGGCACGGACGGTAGCCGGATCGGGAAATCTCAACTTCTCTTTGAGAAGTCGCTGATCACCCACTCGTCCGGGAGCATCACCCCGGAAAAGCATGGGAGAAAATGCGGCCCTGTCGTCATGGTGACGTTTCCGGGTAACTCTCCGTTTTCGGCCGCGCCTTGTCCGGTTCGTGCACCCCGCCCGGCCGGGGACGGCTCGGCGAGCCACGGGGGCGGAGCGGCGCGTTCACGTGGGTAACGGCGGCAGGGCGGTACGGCTGTCGTGGGAGAGGTGGTCGTGAGCGAGGTAGGGGTCAGCGGAAGATGGCTATGGGTTGGATGCCCAGGCTGAGGGTTTCGGGGTTCCAGCCGTCTACCTTGCCGAGGCAGCGGGCGTGGAACGACCGGTCGAAGCTGGACTTCCCGCGCAGGTCGTCGGTGACGCAGGTGATCCGGACGTGCGGTCCGCTCTGGCCCGGCTCGGTCTTTCCGTAGGAGACCAGGAAGACGGTTCCCTCCGGCGTCTCGTCGATCTTCTGGAAGCGGCCCTTCACCCAGAGGAAGTCGTCGAGGTCGCTCAGGCGGACGGCGCGGGAGTGCTCGCCGTCCTCCGTGCGGGCAAGTGCCTTGGTCACCGCGAGGTTCGGGGTGATGTGACCGCTCTGGAGGTCCGCGTAGACGATCCTGTCGTGTTTCTCCAGAACGTCCATGATGGTGCGGATCACCGTGATCGGCGAGGCCTCCTCGATGTAGGAGCGGTAGAACTCGTCGCTGACGCCCCGGCCGCCCTTCGCCTTCGAGCCGGGGAGCACCGTGCTGAGACTCCAGTCTCCGCTGTTCGTGACCTTTCTCTCCACGTCCTGCCTGAGGGCCGCGCCGAAGCTGCTGATCTGGTACAGGTCCATCACGGACTGCTCGTGCAGGTAGATGCACACGCCGACGACCCCGTGCCCGCCGGTGGAGTATCGGCGGCGCTCACGCCGGTAGGCGACGATCAGATGGCCGGCCGCGCCGAGGAACCCGGCGAGGGTCACTCCCCAGACGAGCATCCACGGCCACCAGACGCTCCACCAGAAGCTGTCAACGACACCCACGGATCTCCTTGAACGCATCCAGAAGGGACGAGCGGGATGTGGCGTCGACCGCGCGCCCGCCGGTGGCCGTCGCGACGCGGCTCAGCTCGGAGAGGGAGGCGTCGCCGAAGCGGATGGCGTAGGCGTGCACGGAGGAGGGGCGCCTCCGCCGCAGGAACGCTCCGGCGTCGACGCCCGCGTTGTTCTCCCCGTCGGTCATCAGCACGATGGAGACCCGGCGACGCGGGTCGTCTGTGACCAGTTCCGCCGCCCTGCGGTAGGCGTGGTCGAGGGCGGACCAGATCGCGGTGCTGTTGTCGAAGCCACCGCCGGCGACGAAGGCGTGCAGGTCGTTCATGCTCCCGTCCTGGCCGACGGTGAAACTCCGCTCCCCGAGGACGTGGCCGCCGAACCGGATGACGGTGGCCACCTCGCCCCGGTGGAAACGGACGAACTTCCCGGTCGATGAGTCGTCCGCGCCGCCGAGCCCGGCGAAGGCGGCTCTCAGGGCGGCTATCCGGGGCCCTTTCATCGAGGTGGAGAAGTCGAGGACGAACAACACGTGGTCCGGCGTCCCGTCCCCCGGGGCGTCGTAGTTGTCCAGGAGCTTGTCGACGACCTTCTTCTGGTCCGGGAAGTACAGCGCGTTGCCCACCGGGGTGTTCAGCCGCGGATCACGGGGCACCTCGGGGTCAAGGGGACGGCGCAGGGTCCGCTCCATGATCCTGCGCTGGACCGGCGCGCTCTTCAGCCAGCTCACGACCTTGTCGTAGGCATCGCGTTTGTCCGGGTTGAGCAGCAGTATGGGGTAGTCCGACATCACGATGCCGTCCTGCGGATAGACGATCTCCAGCGGTTCCCTCAGCCGTCCGCTCGCGTTGAGGGACAGCAGCGCCGATTCGTGGCCGATCAGCCCGTCGGCGCCGTCCTGGGCCGCGACGAACTTCTCGACCAGCTCGCCGGAGGTCGGGGCGGTCAGCGTCTGGCCGGAGAAGAAGCCCCGGAGCCGGTCGCAGGAGACGTCCTGGAGACGCAGAACGCCGCCCGTGCCCGCGGCGGCGGTCGCCACCCCGACCAGGGCGGCGAGTCCCTCGCCGTCCGTCCTGGGGTCGGCCATGCCGAAACGGACCAGTCCCCGTGCCGCGCCGTCGGCGATGTCCGCCCACGAGAGACGGGAGGTGCCGGCGGCCCTGCGCAGCCGTTCGGCCGTGGCCCTTCTCAGGCCGATGACCACCGGCGAGAACATGGTCTCGGTGCTGAGCGGCTGCTCGCCCTCGAAGCCGGACGCCTTCAGCTTCAGCCGGAGATAGCGGTCGGAGGACAGCCAGGCCACATCGTGCCGGTAGTACCCCGGGTTCAGGGCGTCGTTGGCCTGTACGGTGCCCCGGTAGTCCATCTCCAGCTCGACGCCCGTCTCCCGGCGCAGATCTCCCAGCAGGGGCCGTATGTCGGCCAGGTCGGAGCTCGCCAGCACGCTCAACCTCGTCGGGGTGGGCTCACCGGCGCTGCAGGCGGCGGTCGTGCCGAGCAGCAGCCCGCAGACGACGGCGGCCAGTCGCCGCGGGAGCCGATGCCCCGCCGTCTTCGGCACCCGCCGACGACCTGTCGCCTCCGGCGCCCGCGTCACTTCTCGCACCCACCGATGATCTTGATCATCCTTTCCAGGTCCTCCACCCGCGGCAGGAGGGTTCTGGTGTTGTCCGCCCCCGTGGCCGGGACGGGAAGGTGTCGCGTGGTGAGCAGCTTCGCCAGTTCCTCGCCGGGTGGCGCGCCCGGGCTGTCCAGCAGGCGGTAGCCGAGTTCCGCCTCCCGCCTGCGCATCTCGGGGTCCCGCGTGATCAGCTCGCCGAGCCGGTCGCCCTTGTCGTTGAGTGAGATCAGCTCCGGCTGTGTCACGAAATGGGGCGACGGATAGAGCAGGACCCGCTCCAGATCCGGTCTGCCCAGCCGGGCCTGCCGGTCGAGCTGGTAGGTGAGGTACTGGTGCTCGTACACGACGGCGAGGGGGGTTATCCCCATCCCCTCGGGCGCGATGTAAGGGGTGAAGATCTCCTTGGGGGCCGTCAGTCCCAGATTCGTCAGAAGGGGTTTGATCTTTTTCGCCAGCGCCTCCGCCTCCTGACCGTTCTCCACCGCGTTCTCCCCGTTCTCGACGAAGGCGACCAGCCCCATGTACGTTCCGGCCGAATTGGTCTCGCACATGTTCGAGATATGCGTGAGGACGTTGTTCCCGTTCGGGGCGCCGTGTTTCTTTATGCCGACGTCGTCCCAGCTCCTCCGCTCCCGGACCAGGGCGAGGAATTTCTTCATGTCGATGTTGTAGTAGAGCTGGTCACCGGTTTTCCGCTGGGGCTTGACGATCCCGTTGTCGAACAGGGTCAGGGCGTACTGGCGGAAGGTCGCGATGACGATGGGGCTGACGAACGGGTGGTACACCGTGGCGTAGAGGTTCGCCGCCCGCCGTCTCGCCATGATGAGCTCCGCCGCGGGCTGTCCGGAGGGGAAGACGAAGTCGTACTGGTTGATTTCGTTCACGGCTATCTCGCGGGAGGACGACACGGTGCTGTGCACGCGAAGGTGGTGCCGCATGAGGATCCTCTGGATCTCTTCGTCCCTGAAGAGGTCTCCCTTCGAGCCGAAGTCCCCTTCGAGGGTGACGATGGGGCGGAACGGCAGCAGGAGATTGTCCCCGCGGATCAATGCGGCCAGCCCGAAAACCGGCACCAGGAGCAGCGGAATGAAGTAACGAAGAAAACGCCCCCTGAGGAGGGAGGACATGGGACCGGCAAGAACGGTCAGTTGCGGCTCTTCGACCGCAGGGCTCTCGATGGTCAAGGATTCTCCCGGCAGGCAGTTCCACAACCCGAGCGAGGGTTGCTCAGGGTACCAGCCTTACGCGCCGACGAATAGTGCTTTATCGGTACTGCGAGCGTAATAGAAGTAGAACTATCCACACAGTTGCCATGAAGCACGACCCGGCTCCGGACCAGACTTCCAACTTCCATTAATAACGGCTTTTTTCGTGTTTCATCGGAGTAAATGCTGATGAGGGGAACCGTGTTACCCCACCGGACGGACCGCGGGTCCGTCACGAGACGGAAAGAATTGGCTTTCTCGTTAACGGGGACTTTCGCCGAGCTTTACGGCATCGGAACGGAAGGGGTTCGCCTCGTCCGGCGGCGACGGGACGGTGAACGCGCGGCCGGCCGAGTTATCCGCCAGGCGGACGGCGGGTCCGTCGTGGGAGGGACGACCGGCCGGGGGTCGGCGGCCTACCGTCCTCGCAGTACCTCCGCACAGTAAGACACAACTAGGAAATCTCATGTTCAAGGAATCAGCGGACTTCAGGCGTATCGCCTCCGGCACATTGCTGATCGTCGCTCCCCTCCTCCAGGCCGTCGCCGTCATCCTCGACCCGGGCACCTGGGGCGACGACCGGGAGGCCGTCAGCTACGGCGACAACCCCGCGCTGGCCCAGATCCAGTCGGCCATGTACCACTGGGCCTACCTGCTCATGGCCCTGGCGGCCATCGGCCTGCTGCACGTGATGCGCCGCCGCGCCGTGGTCTTCGGGCACATCGTCGGCCCGCTCACCGCGCTCGGCTACATCAACCTGTCGGGCATGCTCATGACCGACCCCGTGGAGTGGTGGCTGGGGCAGCGCAACACCCCCGAGCAGGCCGCCAAGATCCTCGACGAGATGCTGAACCTGCCCGGCGTCGTCTTCGGCTTCCAGATGCCCTGGCTCTTCTTCGCCATCTTCGGGCTGCCGATCCTGCTGGTCGGCGTCTGGCGGGCCGGTTTCGCGCACTGGTGGGTGCCGCTCGTCGTGGCGATCGGTTACGCGACGTCCCTGGCGATCCCGTACGGCCCGATCACGGTCGTGCTGTGGGCCTGCCCCGCGATCGCGCTGGGCTCGCTCGGCGTCAAGATGCTGCGGATGAGCCGCGAGGAGTGGGTGTCCTACTATCCGGCGGCCGCCGGCCTGAACGCTCCCGGTTCGTACGCGAACACCACGGCATGAGTCCCGCTCCGGCCCCGGGAGGGTTCCTCCCGGGGAGGACCCGTTACCCCGCGAGGGGGATGGCGGGTCCTCCCCGGGGTGGACGTCCCGGGGGGAGACGGAAGCCTACGATCTACCGCACGGCCGCTCCCGCGAGGGCCCCCTACCCGACCGACGCCCCCGGCCGTACCACGCCCGACTCGTACGCGAAGACCACCGCCTGAGCCCGATCACGCAGATGAAGCTTCATGAGTACCCGAGCCACATGGGTCTTGACCGTTGCCTCGCCGACGAACAGCTCGCCGGCGATCTCGGCGTTGGTCAGGCCACGGGCCAGGAAACGCAGCACCTCCAGCTCACGCGGGGTGAGCTCGGCCAGCTGCGGCGGAGGCGCGGGCTCGTGGCGGCCGGCGAAGGAGGCGATGACGCGGGTGGTGACGGCCGGGTCGAGCAGGGCGTCGCCGCCGACGACCACGCGGATGGCCTCGACGAGCTGCTCGGGCGGCGAGACCTTGAGCAGGAACCCGCTGGTCCCGGCGCGGAGCGCGGCGTAGAGGTTCTCGTCGGTGTCGAAGGTGGTCAGCATGACGACCTTCGGCGGGTCGGGCCAGTCGAGAAGCTGCCTGGCCGCGGTGAGGCCGTCCATGCGCGGCATGGAGATGTCCATCAGCACGATGTCGGGCCGCGTACGGCGGGCCACCGCGACGGCCTCGACGCCGTCGGGGGCCTCCCCCACGACCTCCATGCCGGGCTCGCTCTCCACGACGAGCTTCAGCCCGGCGCGGACCATCGCCTGGTCGTCGGCGATCACGATGCGAATGCTCATCTCTCCCCCTCCTCCGGCCGCTCGCCGGTCTCACAGATCTGCCAGGTCGTCAGCTCATTTGATCCGCTCATCGGCGAACACCTCCTGGTGGGAGATCGGCAGGGACGCGTGGACGCGGAAACCGCCCTCGGGGCGAGGACCCGCCTCGAACCCGCCGCCGAAGAGCGCGGCGCGCTCACGCATGCCGACGAGGCCGTTGCCCGTCGACAGCTCGGACGGGGCGCCGCCGCCGCCGTCCAGAACCTCCAGCTCCACGCGGTCGGCGTGGTAGGTGATCGTGATCCGGATGTCGGACTCGCTCGCGTGCTTGACCGCGTTGGTGAGGGCCTCCTGCGCGATGCGGTAGGCCGACAGGTCCAGGCCGGGCGGGAGCCGTACCGGCTCGCCGACGACGTCGAGGGTGATCCGCAGCCCGGAGGAGACGAGCGTGCTCACCGTTCCGGGCAGCAGGTCGAGGCCCGGCTGCGGGATGGCCTCGTCGAGCGGCATGCGCAGCGCGCCGAGCATGACGCGCAGTTCGTCGACCGCCTCGCGGCCCATCCGCTCGATGCCGAGCAGCATCTCCTCGTTCCCCCCGCCCACACGGCGGAGCACCCCGGCCTGCATGACCATCATGCTGACGCTGTGCGCGACCACGTCGTGCAGCTCGCGGGCGATGCGGGTCCGTTCCTGTGCGACCGCCTCGGCGGCCTGGCGTTCCCTGTCGCGTTCCAGCTGCATGGCGTGGGCGGCCAGCCGGTGGGCCCGGACCGCGTAGGCGTGCACGGCGAGGCCGGTGAGGTAGGCGGCGCCGAAGACGACGGTGAGGAAGATGACCTCGTCGAAGGGGAGCCAGCGGTGGTCGACGGCGCCCGAGTCGAAGACCAGGACGCCGGTCACGGCCCACGCGAGGCCCGGTTTGAGGGGCAGTTCGGCGCCGACCGTGTGGAAGACGATGAGCAGGGACGCGAGCTGCCAGGTCTGGCAGGTCTCGTAACCCTGCCGGTGCCACATGTACTGGGCGAGGATCATCAGGATGAAGACCGCGACCGGCGCCTTGCGCCGGAACCACACCAGCACACCGGTGACGAGCGCCTGACCGACCCACCACAGCTCGGGGGTCTCGGTCGCGCCGTAGTCGGTGGCGACGGTGAAGGCCTCCAGCGTGCCGAGGCCGATGACCGCGAGGCCGATCACGAGGTCGGCCTTCGGCACCGTGCGCGGGTGCCGGACGAGCGAGGCCGGGCGGAGGTAGCGGAGGGCCGACGCCGCGCGGGGACGCCGGGTGGAGGGCACGGTGCGAGGATGCCGGGCGAGGGGAGAGGGAACCGCCATGCGGGGAGACTAAACCCTCGTGTCCTTTATTCATACGGGACAAAACACCCAGACAAGTGGCTTACAAGTGGGTCGCAAGTCAGGACGTCTGGAATGCCACGCTCCGCACGAACCTGTTGGCCAGTGTGCTGTCACATGTGCCCGGCGCGCAGAAATAGATCATAAGAGCGGGTTCGCCGGGCCGTTCGACCGCCCATCCCGTGAAGTCCAGTTTGCCGCCGCGCTGCGGATCGGTGATCGACCCCTCGATCCGTACGGCGGCCTGCCCGCCCACCCGCACCTGGACCACCTCGGAGAAGACGTTGACCGTGCCCGGCAGCGAGGACTGCAGGGTCTCCTGCAACTGCTGGGCCCCGCTCCGGGGGTCGAGGGTCGCGAGGGTCTGCGCGTAGAGACCGGTGGCCTTCTCGGGGGTGTTCTTGATGATCTCGTTCACGTTCGCCCAGTCGGCGGTGACCGGCGTGCCGAACAGCGCGTCGAACTCCTCCGCCTTGGGCGACGTCACCACGAACACGTCGGCGTGCGCCCGCAGGACCCAGCCTCCGGGGTGCTCGAAGGCGACCGGCACGGCGGACGAGCCCGCGTAGGGCACCCACGCGTCACCGCCCCGCAGGAGCGTGGCGAGGAGCGCGACCAGCGCGACGACGGCCGCGATCGCCACGCCCGCGCCGATGAGGATGCGCGAGGCCCCCGGCCTGGACCCGCCCTTCTTCCCGGCCTTTCCGGTCTTCCCGGTCTTCCCCTCGCTCTTCGCCTTCGGGGCGTCCTGGGAGGACCGCGTCGACGGGGCGGACTGGGCGCCCTGGGAGAGGTGGTAGGACTGGCCGCTGATCGCGTCGCGCAGTTCGGCGACGAACCGCGTGCAGGTCTCGTAGCGCTGCTCGGGCGCCTTGGCCAGCGCCCGCGCCATGACGCCGTCGACCTCGAGCGGAAGCTCGGGCCTGAGCGTGGTGAGCGGCGTGGGCGCCTCGGCCAGGTGCGCCCACAGCAGCGCGATCTCGTTGTCGCGCTGGAACGGCAGCCGCCCGGCGAGCGCCTCGTAGACCACGCAGGCCAGGCCGTACTGGTCGCAGCGGCCGTCGATGCGCTCCTTGTTGATCTGCTCGGGCGACATGTAGCGCGGGGTGCCGATGAACTGGTCGGTCTGGGTCAGCCCGGAGATCGAGGTGCGGTGCTTGGTGATGCCGAAGTCGGTGAGGTAGGCGTGGTCGCCCTCGGTGTGGCCCGCGATCAGGATGTTGGCGGGCTTGACGTCGCGGTGGATCAGGTCGTGCGCGTGCGCGGTGTCCAGCGCGGCGGCCACCTGGGCGAAGATCCGGCTGACCTGGCTGACCTGCATCGGCCCCCGGTCGTAGAACAGGCGGCGCAGGTCGGGGCCGTCGACGTAGCGCATCGCGATGTAGAGCGTCCCGTCCTCGGCGGAGTCGGCCTCGTAGATCGGGATGATGTTGGGGTGGTCGATGCTCGCGACCGTCCGCGACTCCAGGACGAAGCGCTGGCGGAAGCGGTCGTCCTCGCCGAGCAGCGGGTTGAGGATCTTCAACGCGACCCGGCGGTTCAGCCGGGGGTCGACGGCGAGGTAGACCACGGCCATGCCGCCCTTGCCGATGAGGTCCTCGATGTAGTAGCCGGCCACCTCCTGGCCGATCAGAGCTCTGTCGTTCACTGCCATCACGTCTCGGAGGGGTGGCCACAGTAGCCGCAGAAACGATGCGCGGGGCCCAGCCGCATTCCGCAGGCGGTGCAGTACTTCTGGACGACGGCGTCCGCTGGCCTGGCCCCGCTCTCCCACGCCGCCGGAGCGACCCCGGCCTCACGCGCGCCCGTGGTGACCCCGGTCTCACGCAGGCCCGGGACGGTCCCGCCGTCCCGTGCCCCCGGAGCGGTCCCGCCGTCCCGGACGGCCGGTTCGGCGCCGGGGTCCCGCGCGACCAGCACGGGCCGGCCCGGCGAGGTGGACGAGGAGGTCACCCTGGGCAGCGCGGGGAAGGAACGGCCGACCACCACCGTGGGATCGGCCGGCCCGTCGAGCGGCAGCGCCGCGGGAGGCGGCCCGGAGAGCGGGCCTGGAGCCTCGGAACGGTTCCGCTCCCCGGAGCGGTCCGGCTCGGGCTCCTCCTCGGGGGCGTCGTCCTCGGCGGCGTCCCTCCTCCTCCACAGCAGGAACGCTCCAGCCAGCACGGCCAGCACCAGCAGGGCGCCACCGGCGACGAAGGGCCACAGCGGAAGCCCGGCACCGCCGCCGCTCGCGGCGTCCGCCTTCTTCGCCCCCTCGTCCTCTGCGGTGCCGCGCTTCTGCTGGGCGGTCCTCAGGTGCGCGGCCGCCACGGTGTGCCCGGGATAGAGGTCGAGGACCCGCTGGAAGGCGGGGACCGCGTCGCCGTAGTAGTGGGTGTGGAAGCGGGTCAGCGCCTGCTCGAAGGCGGCGTCGATCGGACCGCGCCTGGGCACGACCTTGGCCTCGGCCAGCGCCTTGGTGACCTCCCGGATCCCGATCATCCGGCCGTCCTTGCCGCCGCCGACCAGCAGCCCGACGACCTCGCCCTTCTTGTCCTCGATCACCGGGCCGCCGAGCAGGCCCCTGTCGACCAGCGCGCCCACCTTCTGCGGTTCGTCGACCTTGTTCTCCGGGTCTCCGAACCCGCGTCCGTTCTCGCCCGCGCCCCCGCCCTTCAGGTGGGCGATCTCCACGGTCTCCGGCAGGTTCACCGCGGGCCGTCCGGTGAACCCGGCGACCTCGACCGGCGAGACCTCCTTGCCGGGCACCTGGGCGGCGAGCGGCGCCGTCGGCAGCCCGGCGCTGCCGTCGGCACGCCCGACGGGCATCAGCACGGCGGGGCTGTCGGGCCGGTCCCCGGAGCGGACGATCTCGGCCTTGAACCCCTCCTTGTCCGGCGGGGAGATGTTGGGGAAGACGCGGATCTCGGTGGTGACGTCGACGATGCAGGTGGCGGTCGGCTGCTTGGGCGGGTAGCACTCCTGCAGGTGGTGGTTGAGCAGGTGGTCCTTGAGCGTGTGCCGCTCGAAGTCGTCGGGGATCTTGACCTTGTGGTGCTCGGCGAAGATCTTGTTGGCGGCGTACACCGCGATGTCCTTGTCGTTCTTGACCACCCGGGTGAGGGTGACGACGCCGCCCTCGGGGTTGACGACGGTCCCGCTGCCGCTGCCGATCGGCACCTCGTAGCTGCGTTCCACGTGAACCAGCTCGCCGATGTGGTCCAGCAGGGTGATGTCGACCCGCGCCGTGGCCTCGACCCTGACGACCGCGGGGGTCACCAGGTCGGTGATTCCGCTGGGATGCTCGTGGGCGAGGGCAGGGGTCGTCGCGGCGGTCGCCAGAGTGAGACCGCCGAGGAGCGCCAGAGCCAAGCCGAACCGCCGCATCGCCACTCCATGTGGGGGGATTAGGACAAGCGTGGCAACCGTATTGCAGAAGTCAATAGCGGTGCATGCAGACAAGCGCTTGGTAAGGAAACAAGTCCCACTTGATGAGTGAATACGATGGAAAACCCGGTGGACAGAGCGGTCGCGACACGAGGATCAACCGACAAAACGAACATATCGGACAGCTCGTGAATTCCACCGGACGGGCCCCGCACCGGGGTCTCGTCACCCTCTCCGGCCATTCCGGCCGTACGTTCCGCCGACGGAAGTCGCGCGATACGGCCCCGGCCGCGCGGCCCCGCGCCCCGGTCAACCGCGGGGGCGGATCAGCACGGCGGGATCGAAGCTCACCTCGAACGGGGCGAGCAGGCCAGCCACCCTGCCCGCCTCGTGCTTGCCCACCGGTTTGTAGTCGTCTCCCACCAGTTCGTGGACGTGCAGGCAGGGGCCGCCGGACAGCTCGACCCGCCAGTACAGCTCGATTCCCGCCTCCGCGTACGCCGACCGCTTCATGTGCCGGTCGCGCATCCGGGTGGCGGGACTGACGACCTCGACCGCCATCAGGACGTCGTCCGGCGTGAACATCAGCTCCGTCTCCGCGACGGCCTCCGTGTGCACCACGACGAGATCGGGGATGAAGAAGTCGTGGGGGCCTACCCGGAGGTTCACCTCCGGAAGCGGTTCGAACTCCGGCGGCGCGGCGTCTTCGAGAATCCTCAGAAGACGGGCGATCGCACGCTGATGCAGGGGGGTCGGAGAGGGACTCACCAGTAGGCTCCCAGTGAAGAGCTCGTAGCGGTTCCCGTCGTCGGGGAACTCGAGCAGGTCGTCGACGGTGAACGGCGGCTCTCCTGGAAGAACCGTCCGCCTGGTCGTCGGCCCTGCCGTCGGCTCTTTCGTCGCCATCGCGGTCACCCACCCAGTATCGGGAGTCTCGCCTCCGTCCACATGCTACTTCCCGCAATTCCCTAACTTGAAGTAGTCGAGGCATCACGGTTCGCCCACTCGTGGGCGCCTCGCCGTACGGCGTCGTGGACCGCGCGGGCGATGCGCGCGCCCCACGTCGAGCGGGGGCCGCCGAACAGCTCGCGCGGTCCCTCCTCCCGCACGGCCACGCACACCGCGTCCGAGGCGGTGCCCGTACAGGGGAACCCCTCCTCGATCAGCGCCTGGGACTTGGCCTCGGTCACCGTCATGACGGCGTTGACCAGGGCCGCGTCGGTCATCGCGACCGGGAGCGTGACGACGATGTTGATCGTGCCGGGCAGATACACGGGGGCCAGCTCGGGGTCGGGGACGCCGTCGGGGGCCGCGGCCCAGGTGGGGACGCGCAGGCCCACGGTCGCCACCGCCTCCGCTCCCCCGTCGGACGCCCGGGTGAAGCGGTCGACCGCGGCCGCCGTCAGCATGCCGACGCCGGGTCCGGGCGGGGCCATCTCCAGCAGGTGCTCCACCGGGTCCATCCGCGAGTAGCCGCCGGGCACCTGGGCGTTGAGCACCCACCCGACGGGGCCGATGCCGCCGCCGACCATCGCCGAGGAGATCGCCCGCCGGCCGGGGCCGAACTCCCACAGCAGCGAGGCCAGCCTGGCCCCGTCCTCCTCGCGGTGGCTCAGCGTCATCGCCCGCCGGCGGGAAAGATCGTCCCGGCTCTCGTCACGGCGGTTCGGCTTCAGGTACAAGGGCGCTCCAGGTGGACCTCGGGTCTGCCGCCCGCGCCGGTCACGACGCGGACGCGGGCGTCGAAATGCTCCGCGATCAGTTTCTCGGTGAGCACGTCGGCCGGCACGCCGGACGCCGCCGCCCCGCCGCCCGCGACGAGCATCATCGAGTCGGCGTACTGCCCCGCGAGGCTCAGGTCGTGCAGGGTCGTGACGACGGTCAGCCCGTCGGCCAGCCGGAGCCGGTCGACGAGCTCCAGGACCTGCTGCTGGTGCCCCAGATCCAGGGCGGTGGTCGGCTCGTCGAGCAGGAGCACCGGGGCCTGCTGCGTCAGCGCCCTGGCCAGCACGACCCGCTGGCGCTCACCGCCCGACAGGTGACCGAGCAGACGGGAGGCGAACGAGGACAGGCCGAGCCGTTCCAGCACCGAGGCGGTCACCTCCCGATCCCGGCGGCTCTCGCGGCCCAGATGGGAGATGTACGGCGTGCGGCCCAGCAGGGTGTAGTCGAAGACGGTCATGTCGGCGGGAAGCACCGGGGACTGCGGGGCGTAGGCGAGCAGACGGGCCCGCTCCCTGGGCTTGAGCGCGCGCACCGGCGTGCCGTCGACGAGCACCTCCCCCGAGTACGGGAGCACCCCGGCCAGCGCCTTGAGCAGGGTGGACTTGCCCGCGCCGTTGGCCCCGATCACGGCGAGCCAGTCGCCGCCGCCCACCGCGAGCCCGACGCCCGACAGCACGGTCCGCGTCCCGCGGACGACGGTGAGGTCCCTCACCTCGACGCGGCTCACGTGTCCACCCGCCTGGTCAGGCGCAGCACGGCCACGAAGAACGGCGCGCCGACGAAGGCGGTGACCACCCCGATGGGCAGCTCCGCCGGGGCGATCACGGTGCGGGCGATCAGGTCGGCCAGGACCAGGAAGGCGGCACCGCCGACCAGCGAGAGCGGGAGCACGACGCGGTAGGACCCCCCGGCCAGGCGGCGGACCACGTGCGGGACCACGATGCCGACGAAGCCGATCAGCCCGCTGACCGCGACGGCCGAGGCGGTCGCCAGGGAGGCGGCCAGCAGCACGACGAGCCGGACCCGGGCGACGTCGACGCCGAGACCCGCCGCCTCGTCGTCGCCGACCGACAGGACGTCCAGCAGCCTGCCGTACAGCAGCATGACCACCACCGAGACCAGGGCGTACGGCACGACCAGCCTGACCTGCTCCCAGCCACCGCCGACGTTGCCCAGGATCCAGCCGTAGACCCGCTGGAGTTCCTCCACGTTGAGCTGTTGCAGGAAGGTCTGGATCGCGGTGAGGAAGGAGGTGACGGCCACGCCCGCGAGGACCAGCGTGGCTGTGCCGCCGCGCAGGCCCGCGACGTTGCCCAGCGCGTAGGCGAGCAGCACGCCGCCGATGGCCCCGGCGAACGCGGCGACCGGGATGAGGAGCGTGTTGCCGTCGCCCCTGGCGAACACGATCGCCGCCGTGGTCGCCAGCCCCGCTCCCGCGGCGGCGCCCAGCAGGTAGGGGTCGGCCAGCGGGTTGCGGAACACCCCCTGGTATCCGGCGCCCGCGCAGGCCAGCAGGCCGCCGACGATCGCGGCGAGCAGGACCCTGGGCAGCCGGAGCTCGAACAGCAGCCCCTTCTCGACCGGTGCCAGTCCCGAGTCGACCGAGACGAAGGGCAGCCAGTCGAGCAGTTGCAGCGCCACCTTCTGCGGCTCGATGCCCGCCGCGCCGATCAGCAGGGCCGCGAACATGCTCGCCAGCAGGACGCAGGAGGCCGCGACCGCCACCGGCGGGCGGAGCCCGGTCGCCCGCGGCGGACGGAACCCGGCCGCCCGGGGCTCGGCGCCACCGCCGGGCGGGGGTGACGGGTCACCCCCGGGCCGAGGTGCCGGATCGCCACCGAGCGAGGCCTCGGGGCGGGAGAGGTCGGTCACTTAGCTGGTCGCGGCTTTCTTGACGGCGGCGCCGACCTGCTCGGCGAGGTCGGCGACCCGGGGCCCCCAGCGGGAGGCGATGTCGTCGTCGAGGAGGACGACCTGGTCGTTCTTGATCGCGGAGAGGCCGGACCAGCCGGGACGTTTGGCCAGGGTCTCCTTCGACTGGCCGCAGCACTTGGTGTCGGCCAGGAAGACGAGGTCCGGGTCGGCCTTGGCGACGAACTCGGCCGACAGCTTGGGATAGCCGCCCGCCGCCTCGGGGGCCTTGTCGGCGATGTTGGTCAGGCCGAACAGGCCGTAGACCTGGCCGATGAAGGTGGTGGACGTGACCGAGTAGGGGGTGCTGTCCAGCTCGTGGTAGTAGGTGAGCTTCTTGTCCCGGGGCGCGGCGGCGGCCAGCGTCTCGATCCGCTCCTTCATGCCGGTGACCACCTCATCGGCCTTGGCCTGGTTGCCGGTGGCCGCGCCGAGGTCGGCGATCTGGTCGTAGGCGTCGTCGAACTTGGTCGCGGCGGGTTCGAGCAGCACCGGCACGCCGAGCGTGCCCAGCTTGGCGACGACGCCGTCGATGTCGTTGGCGAGCACGATCAGGTCGGGCTTCTGGGCGACGATCGCCTCGACGTTCGGCTTGAAGCCGGACAGGCTGCTCTTGGGCGCCTCCGCCGGGTAGTTGGACTGGTCGTCGACCGCGACGACCTGGGCGCCCGCGCCGACGGCGAAGAGGCTCTCGGTGGCGGTCGGTGACAGCGAGACGATCCGTTCGGGCCTCTTCGGGACGACGACGGGACCGTTGCCCGCCTGCACCGTGACGGGGAAGCCCGCGGCCCCTGTGGATCCCGGGGATCCTGCCGTGGACGCCGAGGAGGGCGCCGGCGACGTCGCGGTCGCGTCCTGGGGGGCGGTGGAACTCTGACCGCATCCGGCCAGGGTCAGCACACCGAGCAGCACGCCGATGAGGGCGGGAGGTACGGGCCTCACGCGGGGGTCCTTTCGGTCATCGGAACAGAGAGACCCGTGAAGGGACGGGGTCACCCTTTCCACGAGGGTCGACGACGTCGGCACGGCGGAAGGCGACCTGGCTCGATCCTGAGGATCATGACAGTTGCGGGACAGCGCCGGACTCACACCGGACTTCGCTACGCGCCGTGCGTCGGATAAACGTTATCAATCCCCCCTGAGCAGCCCACGTCAAGGTTTGGACACGGGGCCTTCACCCCGCGTCACGGGCCTTTCCGCCCGGTGCCCGTACCTCCGGAGGGGCGTGGGAAGCCGCGGGGGCGGGGCGGGGGTTCGTGAAGGTGGAGGTGTCAGCCGAGGTGTCGTTCGGCCGCGGCGATGATCTCCTGCAGGCGCAGGCCGTGCGCGGCGTCGAGGGGGTGGCCGCCGCCGTGCTCGACGGTCTCGGCGAACTCGGCGAGCATCACGGCGAAGACGTCGGAGCCGAGCCGGTCGCCCTCGAGGCGCTGGTGGCCGAGACGGCCGTAGATGTCCACGTGGGAGGGCGGTGTCTCACCGGGCACGCTCATGCACAGCGAGGCCTCGCTGATCGCGCCCGTCTCGTGTTCCAGCAGCAGGCCGACCCATCCCCTCGGGTTACCGTGGGCGCGTACGCCGACGACACGGCCGAGCGCGGCGTCCAGCATGTCGATCATGTGCGGGCCGACGTCGAGGATCGCGCCGTGCTCCAGCCGCCACGGGGAAGTGAAGTCGCCCAGCAGGGCCCCGGAGACGTTGGCCGCGTGACCGCCGAACGGTTCGAGGGCCGAGACCCTGGCCAGGAACGCCCTGGTCGCCTCCGAGTATCGCCAGGTGAGAACCATCTGGGAGGGCACGCCCGCCTCGGCGACCGCGCCGGCCAGCCGCCGGGCCCCGTCCAGGTCGGCGGCGAGCGGTTTCTCCAGCAGCAGCGCCTTGCCCGCCTTGGCGGCGAGCACGCCGAGCTCGGCCTGTACGGCGGGCGGCACCGAGAACGCGACCGCCTCGCAGTTGTCGAACAGCTCCTCGACGCGCTTGAAGACCGGGACGCCGAATCTGGCGGCGGCCTCGGGGCGCCGGGCCCACACGCCCACCAGGCGCGTGTCCGGTCCGGCGGCCAGCATCGGCGCGTGCACCATCTCCGCCCACGGCCCCGCGCCCACCAAACCCACGGATATCGTCACCGCCCCAGCTTCTCACGCCTCCGTCACCCGATCGCGCGCTCGGGCCGTACCCGGACCGCGCCCCGGGCACGGCGTTCCGGAGCCCTTCGCGGGGAGCGGCGCGCGAGGACGTGGAGGGAACCCGTGAGGCATCGGCCGGGCGGCGCGGGCCGTACCGGCATGATGGGTTCCCTATGGACGAGATGATTCTGCTGCGGCACGGCGAGACCGAGTGGAGCAGGGACGGGCGCCACACCGGGCGTACCGATCTGCGGCTGACCGGCAGGGGCGAGGACCAGGCGCGGGCTCTCGCGCCGCTGGTCAAGGGCAGGTCCTTCGGCCTGACCCTGGTCAGCCCCGCCCGGCGGGCCCGCCGTACGGCCGAGCTCGCCGGGCTGGACGCCTACGAGGTCGACCCGGACCTGTGGGAGTGGGACTACGGCGGCTACGAGGGCATCACGACCCCGGAGATCCGGCGGACGCGTCCCGGCTGGCACCTGTGGCGTGACGGAGTCATCCCAGGTGACGCCGAGCATCCCGGCGAGAGAGCGGAGGAGGTCGCCGCGCGCGCCGACCGGGTGATCGCCAGGGCTCGCGCCGCCGACGGCGAAGTCGTCGCGGTCGCCCACGGTCACTTCCTGCGGGTGCTGTGCGCCCGGTGGCTCGGCCTGCCTCCGCAGGACGGCCGTCTCTTCCGCCTGGACACCGGCACCTACTCCCGGCTGGGCTTCGAACACGGTGAGCCGGTCGTGCTCACCTGGAACGCTCCCGCCTGAGGGCGCGTGCCGCCCGGCCGGGTGTCCGGCGCGGAAGCGGGCGCCCGGTCCGGGACCGAGCCGGGCCCGGAGTCCGGATCCGGGTCCCGGGGATCGGGACCGGATCGTTCAGACGGCTGTGACGCCGGGTCGTGGACCGCGGCCCGTCAGCCACTCGAGGACCCCTCGGTGACCGCGGCGGGCTTCCTCGAAGTGGTTCCACCGCCAGTAACGGGGCTGGTCGCGTACTCCGGTGACCCATGTGCGGTAGGACACCGGAGTGGTCGCACCGTCGCCTGTGGCCTGTGAGGCGACGCCATATGTGCGGATCACAACGCGACCGCCCGGTGCGAACAGCACGTCGTCGGCCACGGGATACAGGGTCATCTGGTCGAACACGGCTTGGGCCCCCATTCGCTGGCTGACCCAAACTCTTCCCTGCCGACCCGCTCCCCGAGTTACGTCACCGGCGCGCGGAGGTTAACCAGGCGCGCCTGATGTAAAAACGGCGTTACACCGTAAGGCTGTCGAACTCCCCGTCCTTCACCCCGAGCACCAGCGCGCGGATCTCGTCGCGGGTGTAAATCAGTGCCGGCCCCCCGGGAAAACGGGAGTTCCGGACCGCGATACTGCCATCGGGCAGTTCGGCCAGCTCGACGCAGTTGCCCGTCGAGTTGCTGTGACGACTCTTACGCCAACTCGCCCCGGCCAGGTCCGTGGCGGGCATGCCGTTGTAGGTGTGCTTCATTTAGATCTCTCTGAGAAGGTCGCCGAGGATCTCGGCGGTGCCCCCAGGCGTGGTGCTTTCCACGCACAGCTGCTCCATGGCCGTGAGGTATGGATCGATGTCCTCACGCTTGTCCAGGTAGAGGGCACCCCAGAGCTGCTCGACATAAACGACGTCCGACAGGTCGGACTCGGGAAACCGCAAGATGCTGAACGCACCACCCTCGGCTGCGTGCATACCGAACCGGAAGGGCATCACCTGGATGGTGATGTTAGGCAGCGCGGCCACCTCCAGCAGGTGCTGGAGCTGCTCGCGCATGATCTCCCGTCCTCCGATCGGGCGCTTCAGGGCCGCCTCGTCGATGACCGCCCACAGGCGTGGGCCGTTCTTCTTCGTCAGACGCTCCTGACGTTGCATGCGCATGTGCACGCGACGATCGATGTCCGCCTCCGGCACGTCCGGGTAGCCCAACCGGATCACGGTGCGCGCGTAGGCGGCCGTCTGCAGCAGGCCGGGAACGAACTGCACCTCATAGGTGCGGATCACGTTCGCCGCCTCCTCCAGCCCCACGTAGGTGGTGAACCAGTTCGGCAGGAGATCGCCGTACTTGTGCCACCAGCCGGGGGTGTTCGCCTCGCGGACCATCTCCAGCAGGCCGCGCCGTTCTGCGTCATCGAGCACGCCGTACAGGGTGAGCAGATCTTCCACGTCCCGTGTCTTGAAACCGACACGGCCCAGCTCCATCCGGCTGATCTTGGACTCCGAGGCGCGGATGTGGAATCCGGCCACCTCACGCGGTAGTCCCTTCTCCTCACGCAACCGGCGCAGGCTTGCGCCGAGCATGATGCGCCGAACGGTGGAACCGGTACCGGGCGGGTCCATGGACACGTGGCTGCTCCTCGCTCGCTTTCCTGATCGACAGTCTGTCACTTCGCGGCACAAGATTCCCCAGCCGCGGACAAGATCCCCTTTCTGTCTCGATTGCCGAATTCAGGGGTAACCGTAGCGGTTGCACACACCTTATGCACGTGCATTCGCTCTTGCACCTGCACGGGAGTTTGCACCATGATGATCGCTGTGCAGTCCGCCCAAACCGCGCTCTCCCGAACCTCCTGGACGGCGCTCGACTGGTGGCCCCCCGTCGGCTGGTGGCCCGACGCGGCCCGTGATCTCCTCTCCGGATCCACGGCCATGGCCAGCGCCACATTCGTGCTTCCCCCGCAGGCCGAGTCGGTCCACTCCGCCCGCAGCTTCGCGACGGGGACGCTCATCGGCTGGAAGCTCAGCGAGTTGACCGAGAACATGGAGCTCGTCGTCTCGGAACTGGCTACCAACGCCTTCAGACACGGCCTGCGACTGGCCGAGTCACGCGCCAAGGAGCCGATCAGGCTGTCCCTGCTGCGCCGGGGTGGCATGGTCGCCTGCGCGTTGAACGACCCGGGATCGGGCTTCCCCGCGCTGCGCGATCCGTCACCCCTGGACATCGGCGGGCTCGGACTGCACATCGTCGAGTCGCTGAGCCTGCGCTGGGGCTGGGCGCCCCTGGCCCCCTACGGAAAGATCGTCTGGGCGATCCTCCGGTAGCCTCCCCCGGCTTCCCGGCCCGCCAGCGGCCTCCCCGGTCCTCCGGCCGCCCCTGCGCTCCACGGCGGTGCCGGTGTCCGTGCGACGGCCCGCCCCCGGTCCCGTCCCGCCGACGGCCCGTCTCCGGCTGCGACGTCCCCGTGACGCGCCGCCGCGCGGACGCGGGCACCGCCGCGCGGACGCACGGCCACAGATCCTCCCCGGAAGGCGCCGCCTCTTCCCCTCATATGGCGCCGATCGGTCACCGGGGCCGCCACGTACCCCCGCGGGCGGCCCCGGGACCGGTCAAACCCCGGAGAACATCACCGGAACCGGTAGCATTCTGCGCGGTGCATCCCGTCAGAGATGCCCTCTGCATTACCGTGGATGTTTATGGCTCACGGAGAGTCCCCGCGCGAGATTCCTGCAGAGAGCTGCGAGATGGACGATCACCTGCTCGGCTGGTTGAAAACCCTCGACGAAGAACGCCTCACCCGGGTTCTGGCCAACAGACCGGACGCCATCGCCCCGCCGTGGCCGCGCCGCCTGGACACCCTGGCACAGCGCCTGGGCAACGGGTTCGCGGTGATATCGGTCATGCGCGGCCTTCCGCTGCCCGCGTTGGAGATCGCGCAGGCCGCGCTGGCCCTGGGCGACCGGATCGACATCGAGGCGCTGGCCCGGTTCATGGGCGTGCCCGAGGCCGAGGTGGCCCCCTGGATCGGCCTGCTGTTCGACCACGCCCTGGCCTGGCCCGACGACGAGGGGCTCATCCGGATCTCCGGCGGCGTCGCCCGCTGGTGGACGGCTCCGTGCGGGCTCGGCGAGCCGCTCCCCCACTACCTGAACTCCTGGACCGTCAGCGCCGACGCCCTGCGCGCCCTCGCCAGGACACTCGGCCTTCCGCACGGCCCCAAACGTCACACGATCACCAAGGCCACCGAGATGCTCTCCGATCCCGGGCGGCTGGCCGCCATGCTCGACCGGGCCCCGAAGGGGACGAGGCGGCTGCTCGAGGAGTTCGCCTGGGACGGCCCGGTCCGCGACGTCGACGGCGGCCGGTTCGTGCTGCCCGGGTCCCCCGAGAAGTGGGCCGGCGATCGCGGGCTGCTCTTCCGGCCGAACTGGAACACCGCCGAGATGCCCCGGGAGGTGGCGCTCGCGCTGCGCGGCCCCGACTACCACCCGCCGTTCACCCCGCACCCGCCCGACCTGGCGACCGTCCCGGTGGATCCCGAGGCCGTCGACCACCTGATGACGCTGGCCGCCCCGCACGTGGTCGAGCGCTGCGCCGCGATGCTGGAGAACACCGCCAAGATCCCGCTGCCGCTGCTGAAGGCGGGCGGGGTGGGCGTGCGCGAGGTGCGCAGGCTGGCCAGGGACACCGGGTGCGACGAGGACGAGGCCCGGCTGTTGCTGGAGATCTGCGCGGTGGCCCGGCTGCTGGCCTGGGACGACTCGGCGGGCGGGCTGGTGCCGACCGAGAAGTTCGACCGCTGGCGGCTGGACGACGCGGCGGCCAGGCTGCGGGTGCTGCTGTCGGCGTGGTGGCGGATGGAACGCTCGTCGCTGCGCAGGACCGACGGCAAGTACGGCACGGTGCTCGGCGACGATCCGGCCGGGGCCATGGTCGCCCGGGCCAGACGGGCGGTGCTCGGCGTGCTGGCGCGCCTGCCCGCCAGCACGGCGTGCGCCGACCCGGACGGGCTGATCGGGTCCGCCCACTGGCACGCCCCGCTGCTCGACCAGCCGCTTCTGGCCGAGTGCGCCCCGGCCGTGCTGGAGGAGGGCCGGATGCTCGGGCTGGTCGCCTACGACACGATCACCGACCTGGGCCGCGCCCTCGCCGCCCTGGAGACCGCCGGGGACGAGAACGACGACTCCACGCCGGTCGTGGAGAACGACCCGGTGCTGGTCGAGTGCTCGACCCGGGCGCTGGCCAGCGTACGGCGGAGCGCGCTGTTCGGCGCCGACCTCACCGCGGTGGTGACCGGCCCGCCCTCGGCCGAGCTGGCCGGGCTCCTCGACCGGGCCGCCGACCGCGAGTCCAGGGGCGCCGCCTCGGTGTGGCGGTTCAGCCCGGTGAGCGTGCGCAGGGCGATGGACACGGGCTGCACCGCGGACGACCTGCTGGCCGAACTCGCCGAGGTGGGCACGGTGCCGCAGCCGCTGGAGTACCTCGTGCGCGACGTCGCCAGACGGCACGGCGAGGTCACCGTGACCACGGTCGCCTGCATCGTGCAGGCCTCCGATCCGACGCTGCTGGCCGAGATCGCCGGGCACCGGCGCCTGGCCAGGCTGGGCCTGCGGCTGCTCGCCCCGACCGTGCTCGCCAGTGCCCTCCCCGCGGACAAGACCCTCGCCGCGCTCAGGGAGAACGGCTACGCCCCGGTTCCCGTCGAGGACACCGGGGAGATCACCGTCCGCCGCGCCCGGATCGAGGAGCCCCAGAACGGGCGGCTGATCCTGCTGCCGGGCGGTCGCGTGGCCGAGTTCGAGCAGCCGCCGTATCCGCTGTTCGAGGCGCCGCCCGACCCGCGCGAGCACGCCCAGCGGCTGCTCTCCACGGAAGGCGGCTCCCAGCAGAACGGCAGGACGTGGGCGGTGATCGGCCGGATGGCCTCCCGGCTGCCGACCGCCCAGCAGTCGCTGCTCGGGTTCGTGGTCGACCGGGGCGTGCGGGCGGCGATCACGCTGACCGACGGCCTGACCGCGACCATCAGCCACGGCGAGCTGCGCAGCGGCGTGCTCGACGCCTGGTGCGAGGAGGCGGGAGACTACCTGGAGTTCCCGCTGGCCGACATCGTCGAGGTCAGAGGGGCCTACGTCTGACCTCACCGCCGGAAGGTCGACCGGCCACGCACCGCCCACCCGCGCCGCTCAGGCCGCACCACCGCTCGCCGTACCGGCGCCGGAGGGATCGCGGACACGATGAAGGACATCCGCCCCCGGACACAGGGGGTGACAGTACAGCCGGACCCGGACCGGTCCCAGGATCGGCATCTACCCCCGGACACAGGGGGTGACATCCGGAGAGGTTCCGGGCGACCGGCCTCTGCCCGGGAAACGGGCAGGGGCAGGGGCGGTGACATCCGGGGAGGTTCCGGGAGGACCGATACCGGTCCCCCGGCGCGGAGGTATCAGGGGGTCAGGGTGAGGGTGTCGGCGGCGTTCTCCCTGACGGCCGTCTCGGTGAAACGCATCGGGGTGGTCCGGCCGTTCGCCCAGAGCTCGGACTGGTCGTTGTAGTTGGTGTGGAAGGCGTGGCCGGAGGCGCCGGTCAGGTTGATCCATCGCGAGCGGTCGAGGTCGGCCAGGTCCACGATCATCCGCATCGACGGCACCCAGTTCACCTCGTAGCCCTGGGTGGCGTCCCAGCCGGTGGCGTTCACGGCGTCCTTGCCGCCCGCCGTGCGCAGCGGGCCGCGGTTGAACAGCCATTCGATCGGCGCTATGCCGCTGGTGCCGAAGGTCTCGTGGGTGAGTTCCAGGGTGTGCAGGTCTCCCCACTTCCAGTCCTTCGGGGAGTCGCCCAGCAGCTTCCGCAGCTCGGCGTCCGCGTCGGCCATGGCGGCCTTCAGCATGTCGTCGCGGCGCTCGGTCCGGTCCGCGGTCCGCACGTCGTCCCAGAAGGGGTCGTCCGGCCGTTCCAGGAGGGATCTGACGACCTCGTACCAGCGGTCGCCGCCACCGGGCCTGGTGGCACCGGTCAGCTCGTCCTCGAAGGTGCGCCCGAGCAGGTGCCGCCAGACCGCGTTGAAGTACGCGGCGCCGGCCGAGTCGCGGCCCTGGCCGTAGTCCCAGTCCTTGAGCGTGTCGTTGGGCGCCCCGACGCGGAGCAGGTGCGGGACGAGCACCGGGGCGAAGCCGTTGCGGTCGTCCATCTGGATCGCGCCCATGGTCTCCGCGGTGATCTTTCCCTTGCCGATCTCCTCGTCGATCCGGTCGGCGATGCGCTGGGAGCGGTAGCCGTAGGACCAGTCGGAGGTCAGGAACAGGTCCTTGACCGGCCGCATGACGGCGTTGTTGGCGGTGACGATGTAGCCCTGGGGCGGGTTGTAGGCGTAGGGGAGCTTGTCGAAGGGGACGAACCCCATCCATTCGTGCTTGCCGGTCCAGCCGGGCGCGGGCCAGCGGCCGTCGCCCTCGGCGCGCACCGGGATCCTGCCGGGCGCCTGGTAGCCGATGTTGCCGTCCACGTCGGCGTAGATCAGGTTCTGCGCCGGGGCCTCGAAGGACGACGCGGCCTCGCGGAACTGCTCGAAGTTCTCCGCCCGGTTGAGCAGCAGGATGGCGTCCGCCGTGCGGCCGGGGTCGAGCGCGGTCCAGCGGAGCGCGACCTCGATCCCGTCGGCCTTCTCCCCCAGGTTCGCCGTGGCCCCCGGTACGGCCTCGCGCGCGTCACCGAGCACGCCGGAGACGATCGGGCCGTGCGGGGTGGCGCGGATCCTCAGCTCGACGGGCTCGCCGCCCGCCACCTTGATCCGTTCGATGCGCACCTCCATCGGCCTCCACTCGCCCGCGATCTCGACGCTGTCGCCCCTCGTCCGCTCCAGGTAGAGGTCGGTGACGTCGGGGCCGAGGTTGGTGAAGCCCCAGGCGATCCTGGCGTTGTGACCGATCATCACGCCGGGCAGCCCGGCGAAGGTGTAGCCGGTCACGTCGTAGGGGCAGGCCGCGCTCCTGGTACGGCAGTGCAGCCCGGCCTGGTACCAGATCGACGGCATCCGGGGCCCGAGGTGCGGGTCGTTGGCGAGCAGCGGCTTGCCGGTGGCGGTGTGGGCGCCGCCGATCACCCACGAGTTGGAGCCGATCCCCGCGAAGTCGCCCCCCTTGGTGCCGAACGGGGACGGCGCCGCGTCCACGAGGCCGGCGACCCGGGCGAGCGCGGCCGTCACCCCCGCCCCCGCCCCCGGCGTCGCGCCCGCGGCGGGCAGTCGTCCGGGCGCGACGGGCCCGGACAGGATGGGCCGGTTGCGGTCGAAGGGGTAGTCGGGGAAGAGCTGCCCGACCCGATCGGCCGGGATCCTGGAGGCGATGAGCGCCCTGTCCAGCTCGTCGCCCATGTTGGAGCGCAGGTCCCAGGCCATCGCCTTGAGCCAGGCGAGGGAGTCGGCGGGGCTCCAGGGTTCGGGCTCGTAGTCCCCGTTGGTGAGCTTGAGCACGCCGTACTCCAGGCTCCGCTCGGCGAAGCCGTCGTGCTGGGCCATCCAGGCGTTGACCCCGGCGGCGTAGTCCTCCAGGGCCTGCTGTGTCTCGGGCTTGATCACGGAGAGCTCGGCCTCGGCGGTGCGCCGCCAGCCGAGCGTGCGGACGACCTTGTCGACGCCGAGGGTCGAGGAGCCGAAGAGCTCGGAGAGGCGGCCCGCGGTGGTCTTGCGGCGGAAGTCCATCTCCCAGAAGCGGTCCTGGGCGTGCACGTAGCCCTGCGCCTTGAGCAGGTCGGCGGGGGTGTCGGCGTAGATCTGCGGGACGCCCTCGGCGTCCCGGTAGACGGTCACGGCCGCGTTCAGGCCGGGGAGCGCGATCTGTCCGGCGAGCTGGGGGAAGGAGCGCGTGACCGTCCAGGTCGCGGCTCCGGCGAGCAGGGTCGCCAGGATGACGACAGCGGTGAGGATTCTGGCCGTCCAGCGGAGCGGACGCGACAGACGGGCAAATGGCGCAATCCTCACAAAATCACCTTTCATCGCACAAGTGACGCGCCATCAAGTGTGAGACGTACTCGTGTGACTTCGGTTACTTACAGGTAGCTTTTCGGACTCGACACTCATTCGCCCCAGCTCCCGAGTGACTCCAGCCGCCGTTCGCCCCGCCCCCACCCCTCCGGTCCCGGCTCCGCCCGGCCTCGGGCTGGCCCCCGGGAAGGGGCGTCCCGGTCGGCCGGCGTCCGCGGAGGCGCGGTCCGGGACCGCTCAGCCCCGGACCCCGCAGCGCCGTACGGCCAGCAGCGCGAGCACCCGGCTGACCCGGCGCACCTCCCGCAGCTCGACCCGCTCTCGCGGGGCGTGGGCCAGGCGCACGTCACCGGGCCCGTAGTGCAGGGCCGGGACGCCGCCCGCGGCGTACAGGCGCAGGTCGCTGCCGTACGGCGCGGCCGTCTCGGCGGGACGGCTCCCGGTCACGTCGGCCACCGCGGAGGCGACCTGGCCGAGCAGCTCGTGCCCGGCCGGCAGCCGCCCGCTCGCGAACTGCCCGCCGGGCCAGGTGACCGCAGGGGGATGCTCCCGCAGCCACGGATGGTCCAGCCCGGCGACCACCGTCTCCAGGGCGCGGCGGGCCTCGGCCGGATCCTCGTCCAGGAGCACGCCGAGCCTGCCCTCCGCGACGAGCAGGTCGGGCACGCTGCTGGCCCAGTCGCCCGCGCGGACCGTGCCGATCTCGATCGGGTACGGCAGCGGGTTGCCCGCGAAGATCGGGTCGGGGTCGCGGTTGCGGTCGGCCTCCAGGCGCCTGATCGCCTCGAAGACCGGCCAGAAGACCTCCAGCGCGTTGACGCCCTCGTAGCGGGTCGCGCCGTGGGCCGCACGCCCCTCGACCTCGATCCGGAACGTCAGCGCGCCCGCCGTCGCGGCGATGATCGCCCCGCCGGTCGGCTCGGTGATCACCGCCGCCTCGCCCCGGTGGCCGCGGGCCAGGGTGGCGAAGGCCCCCAGGCCGCCGTCCTCCTCCCCCGCGACGCAGTGCACGGCCAGCGGCCGGGCGAGCCGTACGCCGGACCTGCGCAGCGCGGCGGCGACGGCGAGGTTCGCCGCGAGCCCGGCCTTCATGTCGCAGGCCCCCCTGCCGTGCAGGACGTCGCCGACGATCCCGGCGCCGAAGGGGTCCGCCCCCTCCCACCTGGCCGGGTCGCCGATGGGCACCACGTCCACGTGCCCCTGCAGGACGAGCGCGGGCTCGCCCTCGCCCCCGGTGACGCCGACCACGCCGTAGGCCTCGGTGCGCGGGGCCTCCGTTCCGGGGAATCCGGGGGCGGCGGCGAGCGCGTCGAGGTCGAGCCTCCACAGGTCGACGTCCAGTCCCGCCTCGGCCAGCAGCCGTCCGCAGCGGTGCTGCAGCTCCGACTCGGCGGCGGTGCCGGTCACGCTCGGCACCCGCACCAGCTCGGCCAGCAGGGCGACCGTCTCGGCGTCGTCCAAGGCGTTCAGCACCCTCGCCTCGGCGTCGGACACGCCATCGGGGGCGCCACCGGCCGGCACGCCGCCGGACCCGCTCTCGGCCATGCCTCTAGCCCTCCCCGAAGCCCTCCAGGGCGACCTTTCGGGCCAGTCCCAGGGGAAGACCCCCGGAGCCCGCCAGGGTGTCGTGGAAGGCGCGCAGGTCGCCGCGGCCCGCGGCCAGGTAGTCGTCGCGGATGCGGTCGATCTCCAGGGCGCCGGTGAGGTAGGAGGGCGCCTGGGTCGGCCACGCGCAGTAGCGGTCGACCTCGCCCTTGGACGTCCCGGGGGTGAGCGAGGACCTGGTGGTCATGAACTCCTCGGCCTCCTCCACGCTCATGTCGCCGCAGTGCAGCGAGGTGTCCACGATGATGCGGGCGGCCCGGAAGAGACGGAAGTCCAGGTGGGCGAGCTCCTGGGCGGGGGTGGTGAAGTAGCCCTGCTCCCGCATGACCTTCTCGACGTACAGGCCCCAGCCCTCGACGAAGTACGGCGTGCGGAACAGCTTGCGGACCCGGCGCGGGTTGTCGGCCATCCACGACAGGTGCCAGTGGTGGCCGGGGTATGCCTCGTGGACGGCGATGGAGGGCATCTGCGCCCTGGCGTTGGTGCGCAGCCGCTGGCGCACCTGCTCCTCGGTGAAGGAGTCGGGGGTGAACGGCACGAAGAAGTGCCCGACCCTGGAGGTGGACAGCGGCGGGGGCTGCATGTAGGACGCCACGGCCAGGATGGGCCGCTGGAACTCCGGCGACGGCACCACGCGGCACTCCTCGCCCTCGGCGAACGTCACCAGGCCCCGCTCGCGCACGAACCTCCTGGCCCGCTCGGTCTCGGCCTCGTACTCGGCCCGCATGTCCTCAAGGGTCGGCGCGTGGTCGTCCTGGAGCGCGGTGACGGCCGCGTGCCAGTCGTCGGAGCCGCCGGGCAGCCGCAGGGCGACCTCGCGCATCTGCGCGTCGAGCTCGTCGTAGGCCGCCTGGCCGCGCTTGAGAAGCTCGTCGGCGCCGTAGCCCAGCATCTCCCGCTCGCGCAGCAGCGTGGAGTAGAGCTCCTCGCCCATCCGCCAGGTGCCCGTGGCCCGGAACCCCTCGAGGAAGGCGACCAGGTCGTCGAAGGCGTCCGCCGCGGGCTCGGCCGCCGCGGCGAGGCGGGCGCGCAGCCGTTCGTCGCCGACCTGCCCGGGAACGGTCTCGGTGAGGAAGCGCCGCGCGGTCCGCGCCTGGCCCAGTCCCCGCTCGACCAGCAACGTCGCCGCCAGGGCCGGGTCCAGGTTCGTACGGCAGGCCGCCAGCACGTCCGGCACCTCGGCCAGCCGCGCGACGGCAGCCTCGACCAGCTCCGCCTCGGGGGACAGCCGCTGCAGGAACGGGCTGAACATCGAGGCGAAGATCGCTCCCACGTAGACGGAGGGGTCGCGCCGCCAGGTCGGCCAGGCCTCGTAGGCCAGGGCGCCCCGCAGCGTGGACATGACGAGCCCGCGGTCGATCTCGTCGTCGAAGTCCTCGGCGGTCTCCGCCTCTTCGGGGCCCCCGTCGCGCCTCCGGTCCTCCACAGCCTGGAAACGCTCCAGCCAGCGCCGCGACTCCCGCTCCCGGCCGAGGATGCCCTCCTCGGTGAAGTCACCGAGAGTCCGGTCATAGCCCTCCGCTCCCGCGAGGGTGGCCTGGATGGGGTTGACCTCCAGATGCCAGCCGAGGAAGTCGTTCACAAGCTCAGAAGACGTCATAACGGGAAATCCTACTTTCCTTACCACATGTAAGATCAATGCCCTCGTGGGCCCCGATGACGTCGGCGCAGGCCGGGTGCCGGCCCGGATGACGGCCCGCGACGGGAGGTCGGCGGATCCGCGGACTCCCGCCCTCCGTCGTCCCGTTCTCCCGGGGCCGGGTCGCGGCATCAGACGGCGCGGTGCCGCCGTTCCCATAAGCTTCTACTGTGGGTGACCCGAAATTCGAGATCCAGATGCTCCACGACCGCGTCATGGTCAAGGTCGAGCAGGAGTCCGAGGAACGGCGCAGCACCGCGGGCATCGTCATCCCCGCCACGGTGAAGATGGCCAACCGGCTCGTCTGGGGTGAGGTCTGCGGCGCCGGTGCGAACGTCCGGGCCGTCAAGGTGGGCGACAAGGTCCTGTTCAATCCCGAGGAGCAGTACGAGGTCGAGGTCCACGGCCAGGTCTACCTCGTCATGCGCGAACGCGACCTGCACGCCATCGCCACACCGCAGACCGACAACGGCACCGGCCTGTACCTCTGACCCCCGGCCTCCCCCGACGACCGGCCGCCCCGGGCGGCCGGTCGTTCTGCGCGGTCGACTTCCCTGAGTGATCAACCGTCCTGAGTGATCGGCGGGCCGCCCGGCGGGCCGGGCGGCCGTGGTCTTCGGGGCGGGCGGGCGGTGACACCGGGTGATGCCGGGTCACATCGGGCGCCCATGGTGATCTCGGGCGACGCCGGAGGACCCGCCCCTCGGCCGATCAGCTTCGGGTGTAGCTGAGATAGATCTTCTTGTTCCAGTCGTCGGCGGAGATCTCGGCCAGGACCCGTAGCGGCCTGCCCTGGACGTCGACCAGCACGGCACGGTAGGCGTTCGAGGCGGGGATGACGGCGATGAAGCTCCGCTCGTCCCACCAGCCCAGCAGGGCCGTAGGCCGTACGGTCTTCACCTTGACCGAGAGCTTGCCGGAGACGCGGTCCCAGACGCAGACGTACTCGGCGTAGCTTGCCGGGCACCAGGTCATCATCCCGCGCCCCGAGGGCGAGAAGGCGTCCTCGCCCCCGGCCGGCGACCCGGTCTTCGCCAGGGTCCGCCTGATCGCGCCGTCCTGGCCGTAGAAACGGGTACCGCCCTGATACTCCGCCACCAGCTGGGCGTTGTCGGGCGTCCACCGGAACCTGGCGCCCGCGTCCACCCCGGGCACGGTCACCGTACGGGCGGTCTTCGCCACCGCGTCGACGATCACGAACCCGGTGGTCGCCCAGCCGCCGCTCTCCGACTTCCGCTGGGCGGTCAGCACCACCTTGCGGCCGTCACGGGACCAGTGCGCGAAGTGGGCGACGAGCGGCTTCTGGACGGTCTGGACCTTGTACGCCTTCTCCGCGGCCAGGTCGGCCAGGAGCACCGAGTCGTGACCGGCGTTGTAGGAGGTGGGAATCGCCAGCGCCTTGGCGCCTCCCGGTGCCACCGTGATCTCCTGGTATCCGCTCTGTTTGGCGAACGTGCCGCCCCTGCGGAGATATGCCAGGTTGTCGAGGGTGTAGGAGGACACCGTGAGAGGGTCTCCGGCGTTCTCCTGAACGGTCACCCGGGTACCGGGCAAGGTGGCGTCGGCGGGCAGGGCGGCATGGGCGGCGGGCTGGGCCAGCAGGATCACCGAGATCGCGGTGACAGCAGAGCCCAGCAGGCGGTAAATCCCAGGAGTCACAGGCACGGCCGCAGCCTAGGGCGGGAGTTCCTCATGGTTTGTGATCTATACCGAATCGGTTGGCCTGACAAGGGCACCCGGATACGGCGACCGCCCGCCCGGTCCTCCGCAGGACCCGGCGGGCGGCGCCCGAAGATGACCGAGAGCGGGCCGGGCGGGGTCGGCCGTCGCCGTTCCCGCCCAGCCCGCCGGACCGTCCGGACCGCCCTCGGAGGATCTCGGCCGGGAAACGCCCGCCTCGGGCCCGGCCGGAGATCACCGGCCCGGAAGGACCGGCCGGAGGACGACCGGGGCTAGAAGTATCCGGCGCCCGCGACCGAGACCGGGGCGTCTCCGACGTTCTTCAGCCTGAACCGGACGCAGGACGGGGCCTGGGAGTCGCTGGCCGCGACGTAGGCGGAGTGGTCGTTGGCGGGGATGGCCACCTTACCGATGGGCCGGCCGTGACAGTTGACGACCTTCACCTCCGTGGGCTCGGTGTTGCTCTCCAGCTTGACCAGCACGTTGCCCTTGTAGGGAGTCGTGGGGGTGAGCTGGGGGCTGAGGAACGCCGCGTCGCCGGGGTTCACCGTCGCGCTCAGGTTCACGCTGTCGGCGTGGGCCGTACCGGCCATGACGACCACTCCGGCGGCGACCAGGGCGACCAGCGAGGACAGGGTGCGCATCGAGCGTCACTCTCCTTCAAGTGTCCGTGGGGATGAGACGCAGAGGACACTACGGAGGGTCACGTATTGGAATGTTTACGTGACCGTCGGCTCCGGGCAAAGGATCCGCGGGGGCGTCAGCGGGCCATGAACGCGCGGGCCTCGGCGATCAGGTCGAAGTGGAGGCCGAGTTTGAGGCCGTAGTAGACGATCAGCAGGGCGGTCGCCGCGGCGGCGAGGACCACCAGGCCCTTGACCACCCAGTTCTGACGCCCGAGCCAGGCGGTCCACTCCCCCAGCGTCCGCTTGCCGAACTCCAGGAGACGGTGGGCCCAGTGGAACTCGGTGGCCAGTACGGCCAGGCCCGCGAAGACGACCAGCCAGCCGGGCCCCGGGAAGGGAATCATGATGAGGCCGACGACGATCAGCACGGCGCCGATGACACCGATGACGATCTTGAGGGTGAGACGGCCGGTACGGGTCGACCTGACGCCGTCGAGCCAGCCGTGAATACCCGACCGCCGCGCCGCCTCGTCCTTCAGGACGTCGGCGTCACCGGTCTCCGCACGGTGTCCGGGCTGCTCCTGAATGCTCCGTCCCCCTCCTGAGATGGCCACGCGCCCCTCCGGCCTGTCACATTTGTCTGAGAATGCTTAACAATAAAGCCGCGCACGCCGCCTGCGGTCATTGTCAGACATGTAACGCGCCGACAGGCTCACGACACGCAGGAGGGCGCGGCCGGGCCGGGCGCCACGAACGCCTGAGGAATCCACGGCCAATCCACGGCCGGAGGGGCCGGGAACGGAGGGGCCGGTTCACCGCGGCCCTCGGACTCGGAGCGCGAGGCCGGCAGGTCCCGCGCTCTCCGCGGTCACCAGTTGGCGACCTCGAACATCTTCCCCGGCCGGATGTCCCTGGGCGGGGCCGGACGGGTGATGACGGGGCGGATGTCCCTGGGCGGAGTGGGACGGGTGACGGCCGGGCGGTGGACGCGGTTGACCGCGGGATCGGTGCAGACGGCCCGCTCCGGCCCCGTGGTCTCGTCGCGGCCGGTCAGCAGCGCCTCCAGGATCGCGTCCCAGGTGCCGTCCAGCGACCAGCGGCGATGCCGGTTGTAGACCGTCTTCCAGTTGCCGTAGTCCTTCGGCAGAGACCGCCAGGAACAGGCGGCCCGGTTACGGAAGAACACCCCGTTGATCACCGCGCGGTGATCGGCCCCCTGGTGCCCCCGCCGACGATGCGCGGGCAGCAGGGGTGCCAGCTTCACCCACTCGTCCTCGGTCAGGTCATCACGCTTCAACCGGTAGTCCACGTCCTCATGATGTACACCATCGACACCGAAAGATCTATATAGAACCTTTAAAAGATCTTTAAGAGCCTTAAGGTATAGGCCGCCGCCGACCGTGAGGAAAGCCACGACGCCCCAGATGAGACCGCCGCAAGGACGTGGGAGCGCGGCACACAAGGGGCTGGGGACACACGCGCGGGGCGGGATCGGCAATGACTCCCCCTCCCGCCCGACAATCCCAAGGTAAAACCCTGAGGATTTGGGTGATTTTAGACTCAAAAGTGGGTTAATGTCCGTTCATGTCTGAGGCCCCTCTTGTCAAGACCGTCAGCATCAGGACCGTCAACGGTCCCTGCGCCGCCTCCGCCATCGGCGGGACGGTCCTGCCCCGTGAGCGCCTGCGCAACGACCTCCGCTGGGCGGTCGGCGTCTCCTCCGACCCGCACCGCTGGCTGGACGAGGAGGAGGCGGTCTCCGTGGAGCTGCGCGAGCTGCGCCGGTCCGACGGGCTCGGCCTGGTGGTCGAGCTCAGCTGCATCGGCGCGGGCCGCGACGCCGCCACCCTGTCCAGGGTCTCGGCGTGCAGCCGGGTGGCCGTGGTGGCGGGGACCGGGTTCTTCTCCGCCCCGTTCGCCCCCTCCTGGGCTCTGGAGGCCGACGTGGACGCGCTCACCCGCTACCTGCTGACCGAGATCAACGACGGTCTGGACGGCACCGGCTCCCGCCCCGGCGTCATCGGTGAGATCGGCGTCTGGGGCGAGGAGCCGATCCCCGCGGAGGAGCGCTGGGCGACCGCCGCCGTCAGGGCCTCCCTGCTGTCGGACCTGCCGGTCGCCGTCCACCAGCGCGGCGGGCTGGCCCTGATGGAGATCCTGCTCTCCCAGGGGCTGCCCGCCCACCGGATCAGCGTCGCCGACGCGGGAACCGACCCCGTGACCGCGCGCAAGATCGTCGAGTCGGGCGGCTACGTCTCCCTCACCTCCCTCGGCCCCGACCGGCTGCGCGACGCGCTGGACCTCGTCGAGGCCGGATACGCCGATCGGCTGCTGCTCAGCAGCGGCCTGTCCAAGGTCTCCGAGATCGAGAGGTACGGCGGCGCCGGCTACAGCCACCTGTTCCGTACCTTCCTGCCCAGGCTGCGCGAGGCGGGAATCGACGAGGGCACCATCCGCGTGATCACCCACGACAACCCCATCCGCTGGCTGACCTGCGTGGAGTAGGCCGTGTCGATCAAGGTCGCGAACGCGCCCGTCAACTTCGGGGTCAACCGGGCCTGCGGCGCCGCGCCGGACCCTGACGCCCTGCTCGACGCACTGGCCGAGGCCGGATACGAGGGGATCGACTCCGGCCCGATCGGCTATCTGGGCACCGCCGACGGACTGCGGGAGCGGCTGGCCAGGACCGGAATGGGCCTGGCGGGCGGCCAGGTCGACCTGCGCTACGACGACGAGGACGCCTTCGCCGCCGGCCTGGCCGGGCTCTACACGGCGCTGGCGGTGTTCGCGAGCGTGCCGGTCACCGACGGGCGGTTCGCTCCCCGCCTGACCCTCGCCTGCCCTCCCCACCCGAGGAGGTACGCGCGGGGCGTCGCCCCCGGCCTGCCGGGCGAGGCCTGGGTGGAGTTCGCCGCCCGGATCCAGGAGGCGGCCGACCGCTGCCGGGACCGCGGCCTGGAGCCCGTCTTCCACCACCATCTGGGCACGCTCGTGGAGACCCCGGAGGAGGTGGAGCGGCTGCTCGACCTCACCGACGTCTCGCTCTGCCTGGACACCGGCCACCTCTGGCTGGCGGGCGGCGATCCGGTGACCGCGCTGCGGCGCTGGGGCGACCGGATCGGGCAGGTCCACCTCAAGGACGCCAGCAGGCGGGCATGTGACCGGGTGCGGGTCGCGGGCGGCGACCTGTCCGCGGTGATCGCGGGCGACGCCTTCCCCCCGCTCGGGGCCGGGGAGGTCGACCTGGCGGGCGTGCTGCGCGAACTGCGCGGCTACGAGGGCTGGCTGGTCGTCGAGCAGGACACCCCCGGCCCCTGCCAGGACATCGGGCGCGTCCTGGCCGACCAGCGCGCCAACCGGATCTGGCTGAACGCCCACGGCCTCTGAACACCCACGGCCTCTGAACATTCACGGCCTCTGAACACCCACGGCCCTGAGCACCCGCCGCCCGCCGAACACCTCTGGACGCCCGCCGTACCGGCGCCCGGACGGTCACGGGCACGGTGAGGGCGAGCGGTGGCCGTCCTAGGCGCGGGAGGTCTTGTCTCCGGTGTCCGAGCAGGCGGCGCCCGCGCAGAGGGCGGGCTCGCGCGGCGGGATCATCAGGCGCGAGCCCGGCCCCCTGGCCGCCGCCACGTCGTCGGGGTTGGCGAGCGCGCAGCGGTCCAGGGACAGGCAGCCGCAGCCGATGCAGTCGGTGAGACCGTCACGCAGCCGCTGGAGCTGCTTGATGCGGTCGTCCAGCTCGCTCTGCCAGGTCGCGGAGAGCCTCGCCCAGTCCTCACGGGTCGGGGTGCGCTCGTCCGGCAGCTCGGCCAGCGCCTCCTGGATCGTCTTGAGCGGGATCCCGACCCGCTGCGAGACCCGGATGAAGGCGATCCTGCGCAGCGTGTCACGGCTGAAGCGGCGCTGGTTGCCCGCCGTACGGCGGCTGCGGATCAGGCCCCTGGCCTCGTAGAAGTGCAGGGCGGAGACGGCGACCCCGCTGCGCGCGGCGAGCTGACCGACGGTGAGCTCCATGTCCCTGTACACGACTCACTCCCCCGTTGACCTCGACCATGATTGAGGTTACATGCTGGAAGCATGACCTTCACGCAGGCAGAGCTCGAATACCTCACCGGTCAGACCCTGGGGCGCCTGGCCACCGTCGGCTCCGACGGCGTGCCGCAGAACAACCCCGTCGCCTTCTCCGTCGATCCGGCGGCCGGCACGATCGACATCTACGGCCTGGCGATGGGCAAGACCAAGAAGTTCCGCAACGTCCGGGAGAACGGCAGGGTGGCGTTCGTCGTGGACGACATCGCCTCCCGCACCCCCTGGAAGGTCAGGGGGGTGGAGATCCGCGGGACGGCCGAGGCCGTCGAGGACGAGGATCCGCCCGCGGCGTACCTGAGCCGGGAGGTCATCCGCATCCGTCCCCGCCGGATCATCTCCTGGGGTCTCGACGCGGACCAGGAGGGGATGCGGGGCCGCGACGTCTGACGTCGGGAGGTTGAGGTCTTACACCGGCTCCGCAGGCGTCTCACCTCTCCGCCGGCCCGGCGGCGAGGGTGGAGCCGATCGTGCGGGTGGCGGCTTGGTCATCGCCGCCACCGAACACATCGCCGAATCCCGCGGCGTCGCGCCGCGTTTCCTCCCGGCCCTGAAGAACCGGGTTTCCACGCTTAAGGAGTTTCGATGACGACGAGGACACCGGCGCCCGGCGCCGAGGCCGCGGCCGGGATCCGGTGGGGCTGAGGACCGCGGGAGGGGGCGGCCGGCCGGCGCCGCTGTGGGTGGTCAGCGGGCCGCCGGGATCCGGCAAGTCGACCGTGGCCGCCGCCCTGCTCGCCCGGCTCGACCCGGTGCCCGCGCTGCTCGACAAGGACACCGTCTACGGCGGGTTCGTCGAGGCGACGCTGCGGGCGCACGGACGGGACGGGGGCGAGCGCGAGGGCCCCTGGTACGACGAGCACGTCAAGCGTTACGAGTACGCCGGGCTGACCGGGCTCGCCAGGGAGATCCGCTCCCACGGCTGCCCGGTGATGCTCGACGGGCCCTTCACCTCCCAGGTGCACGACGCCGCGCTCTGGACGCGCTGGGTCGCCGATCTCGGCGGGCCTCCGGTACGGCTGGTCTGGGTCAGGTCCGACGGCCCGACCCTGCGCGCCCGGCTGCTGGAGCGGGGGCTCGCCAGAGACGCGGGAAAGCTGGCCCGCTTCGAGGAGTATCTCCGGGCGATCCGGGTGGACGAGCCGCCCGTCGTGCCGTACTTGGAGATCGACAACCGGCTCGGGGCGCCCCCTCCCGGCGAGGGGATCTCGATCGCGTGGAACGCGTGGGACGCCTGGAGGGCGGGGGATGCCTCCGTACCCGGCCCCTCCGGCCGAAAGGGGCCCTCCGTGTCTCCCAGGCGGCCTCCCGGCCGATCCGGCGCCCCCGAGGGCTCCTAGCGCCCGGACGCCGGGCGCCTCCGGCTCACGACCGTGCCCCGCGAGCCGCCCGCGGACTTCCCGCGGGGGCGCCGGTGAGTCCCGGGCCACCGGTCCGGCGGGGATTCGATCACCCCTGGCGTCGCCGCGCGCCGTCGCGCAGCCGTTCGGGGTCGACGTCTCGCTCGGGATGACGGCGGAGATATTCCTGTTCGAGTTCCTCGGTGCGCGTGGTGTGGTTGGCGAGCGCCTCCGCGGAGCCGTGCAGGAGCGCCTCGGTCCGGGTCGCGTGCAGATGCCGCAGCTCACGGAGCAGATCTTCCTCGGCGAGATCCCTCGGATCGATTCCCATCGTCATACGGAGGCGCCTACCCCCTCACGGCTTCACATCACCTCTTCGCATTCCTCACTTCTGTCGCATTGGAACGCTTTCACGAAAGGAAGTCAGATTTCGTGACACGTTTGCATTGCGGCCATAACGTCTTAGCCTTACCTTCCCGGTATGGATCTCGAGCTCCGACACCTCAGGATCGTGCGCGCGGTCGCCGAGGCCGGGAGCGTCACCAAAGCGGCCAGCCACCTCGGGCTGGCCCAGCCCGCGCTGACCGCGCAGCTCAAGCGGATTGAGCGAGTGCTCGGGGGAGCTCTTTTCGAACGCGACCACAACGGCGCGCGGCCGACACCTCTCGGGGAACTGGTGTTGTCCAGGGCGATGGTGCTGCTGCCCGCCGCCCGGGAACTCCAGGAGGAGGCGGTCCGGTTCGCCAACGCCAACGGCGACATTCCCCGCTACCGGCTGGGCGCCACCAACGGGCCCATCCTGGGCGGGCTGGTCGACCGGCTCGCCACGGCGTGGCCGTCGACACCGGTGAGCACCTACACCTCCTGGTCGGCCAAGGAACTGACAACCATGGTCATGCTGGGCAGGATCGATTTCGCGCTCATCGGCGCCTGCGGGGAGAGCGCTCCGCCGGTCGAGGGACCGGTGGTGTGGCTGACCGTGGGGATGGACCCGGTTTTCGTCCTGCTCAACGAGGATCATCCTCTTGTGAACCGTAAGGAGGTGACACTCGCAGAACTGTCCGGCGAAAGCTGGGCGGTGACCCCCGGCGACAGCTGCTTCGGCGACTGCTTCGCCACGGCGTGCGCCCGCGCGGGCTTCACGCCGCAGACCATCTACGAGACCGACGTGGCGACGTGCATGCACCTGGCCAAGGTCGGCCGGGCCGCCGTACTGTGCCAGGCGACCTTCCAGCCCACGTCGGGCGTGGCGATGGTACCGCTCGCAGATGCGCCACTGCGGTGGCGGCAACTGCTCGGCTGGCATCCGGAGGGACCGGGCGCCAGGGCCGCGGCCTCGGTCATCGAGCACGCGAAGGCCGCTCACGCCGACGCGGTACGGCGCAGCTCGCGCTACGCCGCCTGGCTGGCCGACAACCCGCGTTTCGGCACCTCTCCATAACCTCACACGGACCGACCGCCCGGCGACCCACCGGGCGGGACGTCCGGCGATCCGCACCGACGAGGCGCCCTGCGATCCACTGGGCGGAACGTCAGGCGATCCGGTGGGCCAGGCGCCCGGGGGAAACCCCCGTGCGGGCGCGGCACACCGTGAACGACTACGGGGGCCGCCGTTCCCTTCCCCGGGGAGCGGCGGCGTCGTCGTGTCCGGGCCCGGGAACCGGGTACGGCCCCGCGGACGCCGTACCCGGGAAGCGGCCCGGGACGGGAAACGGCCCGGAAGCGGCCTGGGGCGGCACTGGGCGGCACGGCCACGGTCGCGGGTCGAGAACAATGGACAGATGAGCGAGCTTCTGACGCTGAGCGAAGGCGCGGTGCTGACGCACCTCGTCACCCGGGCGGAGCTGACGGCCGGTGCACTGACGGCCGTCGACGACCTGCGGTTGTGGGCCCGGCTCGCCGACGGCGAGGGGATACCTCTGGCCGGGGGCGGCCTGGTGCGCACCGTGGTCGAGGCGGGCGAGCCGAGCCTGGTCGGCCCCGACGGCTGGCTGGCCGGGGTGCGGCCGGAGGAAATGATCGCGCTGCGCCTGCGCGAGGGCAGGCTGGAGCTGTCGACCACGGCGCTGGCGGACTTCCCCGCCGAGCGCGCGATCCGGGTGACCGAGGAGTTCGCCGGGCAGGCGCTGGAGACGTTGCGCGCCTTCGCCGAGGGACTCGAGCCGAAACCCGGGGTCCCGATCGACGTCGTGGTCCTGGAACTGCTGATGAAGGCCCCCGAGACCTTCGCCGACCCGTTGCCCCCGCTGGCCCCGCTGCTGCGCGGGGCCTCGCTGGAGGTGCGGGGCGGCCGGGTCGGCGTCGTCGGGGCGCCGTGGGACCCCGAGTCGGTCGCCGGTCTGGCCTCGCTGGACATCATCAGGCTGGCCCTGGTCCGCAGCGCGCTGCGCACCTACGAGGACGGCGCCGACCTGTCCAAGGCGATCACCTACCTGTCCCGCTCCGAGGCGGTGCTCGCGAGGATCGCCGACGAGGTGGAGCGCGAGCCGCTCGCCCCCGGCCTGCTCGCGGCGCTCCCCCGCACCGAGCCCGCCGCGCTGCTGCTGATCGCCAGGTCCGCCGAGGGCGAGGGGCGGTCCTTCGAGGCGGCCGGGATCCTCGCCGAGGCGCTCACCCTGTCTCCGGGCATGGCCGTCGCGGAGCGGGACGCGGCCGAGTACGCCGCCTGCCGTACCAACGCGGGCGACCCGCTGCCCGTCCGGGCGGCGCACCTGTTCCGGCAGTTGCTCGTCTACGTCCACCGCCCGGCCCGTCGCCGCCTGATCGACGACCTCGTCGCCCTGAGCATCCGGGTGGCCGAACCCGCCCTGGCCGACCTGGCGCTCTTCGAGAACGACGTCGTGGGCGAGTTCCTCGCCGCACGGAGCGAATGGCTGCGTGACGACGAGGTGCGGCTGCTGGAGTCGTGGCGCCGGACGCCCCTGCGCCTGTGGAGGGTCCTCGGCGTCGCCGGAGACGAGATCACCCTGCGCGAGGCGGGGCACGACGGCCACGAGCCGGTCACGCTCACCGACGAGTTGCTGCCGGGCCAGGCCAGGGCGGGTGATCTGATGCTGACCAGGCTGCTGGACGACGGGAGCGGCCCGCACGTGTTCGGCCATCCGTTCAAGGTGGATCCGGCGCGTGAGGACGAGATGCTCGGCCTGCTCGCCGACCCCGTCGACCCCTACGCGGTGGCGGCCTTCTTCAGGCGCGCCGCCCGCCCCGCGCCGCATCGGCCGCCGCACGACGGGCGTTGACCGCCGATCCCGTGGAAGGCGCGCCGGAAAGCGGGAGCGGGCGGGAGACAGGGGACATCGGCGCACGGGCGTGGAACACTGGTCCGGCCATGCGGATCGAAGCGATCACGACCCCCCGTCTCACGCTCGAACCCCTCGCGGTCGAGCACGCGGCCGAGATGGCCGAGGCCCTCGGTGACCCCGCGCTCCACGAGTTCGTCGGCGGCTCCCCCGCGACGGCGGAGGAACTGCGCGCCCGCTACGCCCGCATGATCGCCGGGCCTCCGCCCGGGGGCGACGACGCCTGGCTCAACTGGGTGGTCCGGCTGGAGCGCGCGGCCGGTCACCTCCAGGCCACCGTGACCTCCGGCCGGGCCACCCTGGCTTGGGTCGTCGGCACCCCCTGGCAGGGGAGGGGAATCGCGACCGAGGCCGCGCGCGCCGCCGTGGCGTGGCTCGGCGAACGCGGCGTGACCGCGTTCGCCGCCATGATCCACCCCGGCCACACCGCCTCGTCGGCGGTGGCCCGCCACCTGGGGCTCGTGCCCACCGCCGAGCGGGTGGACGGCGAGGTCGTCTGGAGATCCCCGCGGGGACCCGCCGCGACGTGATCCGGCCGGGCGGCGGCAGGCGGTTCCTCCGCTATCAGAGAGATGCCGGAGCGCCCCTCCAGCATGCCGGCCCAGGTGGAGACGGCGTCCCCGCCCAGCGGCGTGGTGGCGCCGAGCCCGGTGACCGAAGCGCCCGCCTTCATCCCCGCGTTCATGAACGACTCCCTTTCATCCCTTTCGGCCCCGAAGACGTGGTATCCGCGGCGCCCGGCACCACGCTGCCGGACAGGCGACCCGATCAACGAAAATGCCGCGGAAGATTTGTGGAGTATGTCGCGATCATGGCCGGCTTCCGGCTCCGGCCGCCGGGAACCGCGGAGCCGTCGGCCTGGAACCCGGTTCCGCCGCGGAGCTCAGCCACCGGACATGATCGCGCCGGCGGCCGCGATCAGGTTGGTCGTGGACCGTCCGGACACCCGGGGCAGGATCACGGTCTTCCCGCCGATCATGCGCACGGTCTCGGTCTCCGGCAGGTCGATCGCCGCGTAGTCCCCGCCCTTGACCCACAGGCAGGGCCGCAGTCGCGCGATCACCTCGGCGGGGGTGCTCTCCTCGAAGACCGTGACGGCGTCCACGCACTCCAGCGCGCGGAGCACCTCGACCCGGTCCTGCTCCCCGACCATGGGACGGCCCGGCCCCTTGAGGCGCCGCACCGACTCGTCGGAGTTGACGCAGACGACCAGCGCGTCACCCAGCGCCCTGGCCCGGCGCAGCAGGCTGACGTGCCCGGCGTGCAACAGGTCGAAGCAGCCTCCGGTGGCGATGAGCCTGCCCCCGGACGCGCGGACCGCCTCGGCGACCTCCAGCGCCGTGCGCGGCCGGTTCCCCAGGGGAGACGCGGGCAGCCTGACCGCCGCCGCTCCCCCGTTCCCCACGAAGCGGACCGCCTCCCCGACTCCGCAGACGACCGCCTCCTCCACGGTGGCGCCGCCGCTCAGCGCCAGCGCGGCGGCTCCGGCGAACCGGTCGCCGACGCCGCAGGCGTCCTGGCCCGTCGCGTGGACCGGCGGCGGCACCCGTACGGACCGTCCCTCCCGCCGCGCGAGCACGGCCCCCCGCGTGCCCAGCGTGACGGCCACCGCCTTCACCCGCAGTGCGCGCACGAGATGACGGGCCGCCTCGTCGGACGACACGTACGGCCTGCCGCCCAGCAACCGGGCCTCGGACTCGTCCGGCGTGACCAGCGCGCAGCCGGGCGGCGGCACGGGGCCCTTCGGGTGCGGGTCCCAGACCAGCGGCGCGGGCGGTTCCCGCAGGGCACCGCCGAGCACCTCGGCGACTCCGAGACCGTAGTCGGAGACCAGGACCGCGCCCGCGCCACGCAGAAGCGCGGCGATCCGGCGGGCCCTGTCGTCCTCCACGACCCGCCCGGCCCGCCCGTCCCCGGTGTCGATCCGCAAAAGGGTCTGACCGCGAGCGCGCACCCGGGTCTTGGTCGCCGTGGTGCCCGTCAAGGGCAGCCTGACCACCTCGACCCGCCCCGAGAGCAGTCCCAGCAGACACCGGCTCGCCTCGTCGTCGCCGACGGCGGTGACCAGGACCACCTCGGCGCCGGCCTGGGCCGCGAGCACCGCCGCGAGCCCCGCTCCCCCGGGCCTGCGGTGCTCACGCCCGCTCGCCACGACGGGGACGGGGGCGTCGGGGCACAGACGTTCGGCCTCGCCCTCGACGTCCACGTCGAGCAGGGTGTCCCCGACCACGACGATCGGCCCGGCGCCCATCAGGGGAACTCCTCGGCGGCGTCGCGAAACGTCAGGGGCTCCGGCGGCGACACCGCCGGATCATGAAAGATCGCGTCCATCCCGAGAAAACCCATGGATTCGCCCCTCGTGCGTAATCGGATAACTACCGAACGGAGCGGGGGGCGAAACAGCGGGTGAGGGAAAAGCCCGGCAACAGAGTCGAACATCATCGAATACGACGTCGCGGGCCCCGGCGTCCCGCGCCCGGACAGGACACCGCCGAAGGCCGGGAAACCCGGCGCCGCACCCGTGGAACCGGCGCCGCGCCGGTCGGGAACCGGAAAACGGGGCCGTGTGACCGACACCGCACCGATCGAGGAAGCGGAAAGCAGGCCCGTGGAGACCGGTGCATCGCCGGCCGGAACCGGGAAACCGCTCGTGGGGCCGGCGCCGCGCCGGTCGGAGAGGCGGAAGCCGGGCCGCTCGGCGCGCTACGGCCGATCAGCCGTTGGTCTGCGGGACGATCGGCCCCTCACTGGCCTGGACCAGCACGAAGCCCTGTCCCTGGAAGGCGAGCTGGGCGGCCTCGCCGCTGCCGCGCCCGATGAGCGCCCCGGCCTTGAAGGTGCGGTTGACGCCGACCCGCAGACCGGCGCTCCAGCACACCGCGGCCTGGCTGTCGGCGAAGGTGGGCATGCGGGCGGCGTCGAGCAGCACCGGCGCGCCGTGCGCGGTGACGGCCACCCAGCCGGTGCCCTGCACGGTGGTGTTGAACAGGCCCCCGGTGGCGATGCCCGCGCCCTGCACACGCTGGATGTCCCAGGTGAGCTGCGGGTCGAAGGCCAGCAGGTTGCGCCCGTTGACGGTGATCGCCTCGTTCTCCAGATAGAACAGGTGCACGTCGTCGGCGTTGTCGGCGAGGAAGAGCATGCCCTGCCCGCGGACCCGCATCAGCGGCGCCCCCTCACCGGTGACCATCTTCTTCAGGAGCCGCCCGACGCCGCCGGATCCCTCGTAGTCGAAGTCCATCTGCCCCTGGAAGGCGACCATCGATCCCTGCCTCGCCAGCACCTCTCCGTTCAGCTGCACCCGCAGCATCTTGGAGTTCTGCAGGACGAAGTGGCCGGGAAGCCCGCCCTGGTCCAGGTTCCCGAAGAACGCGCTGCGCACGAAAGCCGCCCCTAAACATTGTCCGATGTACAGCAGATGTGACGATCGGGACAGCCGAGGAGTTCCGCCTTGAAGTGCGCCTTTCCCTGCTCTCCCCGTCCCGCTCACCGCCCTCGCCCTCCCGATCCCTCCTGATCTCTCCTGATCTCTCCTGATCTCTCCGGATAACGCCGGAAATCTTCACATGATCTGCACAGAGGCCCGCTACGCTGGCATTTCATGATCAAATCGACGTGGGTGAGTGCGCTGGTCTGGTCGGTGCTCGCGCCGTTCACGGCGTGGGCGGCGCTCCGGACCACCACCTGGATCCCGGTGTGGCAGTGGATCGCACTGGTGGCGTTCACCCCCTACGTGGCGGCGGCCTCGGCGGTACCGCTGCTCCTCGCGCTGGGACTGCGCCGCTGGGCGGCCGCCGCCGTCGCGCTCGTCACGAGTGCGACGCTGGTGGCGGCCGTACTCCCCAGGTTCCTCGCCGACGGCGACCCGCCGGACGGCGGCCTGCGGCTGCGGGTGCTCGCCTCGAACCTGGCGGTGGGAGCGGGTGACACCGCCTCCCTGATGACGCTGGTGCGCACGCTCTCCCCCGACGTGCTCACGCTGCAGGAACTCACCCCCGAGGCGCTGCGGCGCCTGGACGCCGCCGGGCTGCGCACGCTCATGCCGTACGTCGTCGACCGCTCGAAGGGCGGGGTGTCGGGCTCGGGTGTCTACTCCAGGTATCCGCTGTCGGAGGACCCGCTGATCGAACTGGGCAACTTCCGGCAGGCGCGGGCCGTGCTCGAACACCCGAGTGGCCGGAAGATCGAGATCGTCTCCGTGCACCCGTGCGCGCCGAGATACGACTACAAGGCGCGGTGCTGGGCCGACGGGCTGAACGCGCTGCCGAGGGGAGGCGACCGGCTGCGGGTGCTCGCGGGCGACTTCAACGCCACCCTCGACCACCCACCGGTCCGCGCCCTGCTGGACAGCGGTTACCGTGACGCCGCAGACGTCACCGGGCAGGGCCTGATCCCGACCTGGCCGCAGCGGGGGTGGGAACCCGTCCCCGGCGTGACGATCGACCACGTGCTCGCCGACTCGCGGATGGCCGTCGTCTCCTTCGGCGTGCACGCCCTGCCCGGCACCGACCACCGCCCGGTCTTCGCCGAGCTCACCCTGCCCAGCTAAGGAATCAATCACGATATTTCGTGATTTTTCCCTTGTTCTCTCCGCCTCTCCGCCGAGCGCCCGGGTGAACCCGCGCCGTACGGCCCACGTGATGCCCCCATCTCCTATCGACAGGACCAGAATCACGATTAATGATCGTTACTAATGGCGGCTGCCACCGGGGCAGCGCCTCGCACAAGGAGATGACGTGACCGCCGAGATCGCCGGCTGGCTGTTCCGCACCATCGAGCACGAAGTAGCCGGAGCGGAGGCCCTCGCCGCGGAGACCGACCTCGTCACCGTTCTCGGCGAGAAAACCCTCGGCCCCGGGGGCGGCCAGAGGTTCATCGACCACATCCGGTCCAACAGCGAGGCCAAGATCAGAATCGTCGAGATGTTCACCGGCAACCGCGCCGTCCTCGACGAGCTCGAGGAACGCATCCGCGAGGGGAAGGGGTTGACGCCCGCCGACGCCCACGCGCTGGCCGTCGCCGCCATCCGGGACGAGGTGCTGTCGCAGGCGATCGCCGAGACCGCGTACGGCTACCGCTTCCGTCCCGGCTGGAAGGAGGAGTGGCGCCCCTGACCTCCGCCGCCCCACCGCCGCCCCACCGCCGGGCAGGAGGCGGGTCCGGAGAGCTCCGCCCGTTCTCCTCCTGCCCCTCGCGTCTCCCCCGCGGGGCTCGCCGTACCGGCGGCGCGGAGCCGCTCAGGCGCCCGCCGGGCGCCTCATCCGCGCCTCACGGGCACGGCGAGGGCGCAGGCGAGGACACAAGGGCCGGCGCGTCAGGTGAAGGCGTAGCACTCGACCTCGGCACGCCGGTACGTCAGCCCCTTCTGGACCGAGTCCCTCACGCACTGGCGCTCCGCCGGGGTGAGCTGGAGCTTGCCGCACACGGAGACCCCGGCGTACGAACGGCAGTCCAGGTTCGGGTTCTCCTCCGGCCCCACCCGGTAGTTCTCCTTGACCGTCGAGCGGCAGGCGGCACGACGCTGTGCGGTGTTGGCGTATCCGCACTGGTCGAGGAGCGTTTGGTACTGCGACTCGCTCACCGGGATCTTCTTACTTCCCCCGGACTTCGTCTGCGCCATGGTTCCGGTGGCGACGAGCCCGACTGTGGTGATCATGAGTAGCGCCACGACGGCGATGATGCGTTTCATGACGGCCCCCTTGAACAGCCCCCTGCACCCACAGTATCCGGCCGATGGCAAAGAACATTCCGGGGCGGGGACCCCGTTCACCCGCCCACCTGCGGCTCCGCCCCGCGGACGCTCCCGTTGTTCCCGGCGCGGGCCAGGCTCGTGGTCCGGATGCCGCCGCCGCGCAGGCGGGGCCAGGTGAGGGCAATCTCCCGCGACTCAAAGGAAACGGTCCAGACAAAAAGACCGAGGGCCACGTTTGAGCAACTCACCTGTCCGAGAAAGGCGAGGAGGTGGCGCCAGACCGCCCACATCAGACCCGTCATGAGAAACGACGGAACGGGACGACCGGCGAACACGCGAGTCTTCCCAGCTCAGGAAGGCCCGAACGACGGGAGCGGATGGGCGGACAGGCCTTTCCTTCTCGATGTCACGAACGCCTTCCCCTTTCTCCAAGACTTCCAACAAACGCCTCGTAAACGTTTTTCATCGACGTTTTTCATGAACCGTTCTCGCGGACGCCTCATAAGGGCGTCCGACGGGCACGCCGACACCGGGTCCGGACGGCGCGGGCGGCGGAGCCCGGGGCGGGCCGTCACGGTCCCCGGGCGGGAGCATAGGGTTCGGGAACGTGAGGTCACGGGTTCGGGAGCGTGGGGGCACGTGACCGTCCGGCGGAGGGGGGAGGCGGAGCATGGGCGAGCGTCCCTATGTACTGCTCAGCTGTGCGATGTCCGTCGACGGATACATCGACGACGGTGCCCCGGAGCGGCTCCTGCTCTCCAACGAGGAGGACTTCGACCGGGTCGACGCGGTACGGGCCGGCTGTGACGCGATCCTGGTCGGAGCCGCCACCGTCCGCCGTGACGATCCCCGGCTCCTGGTCAGGTCCCCGGAGCGGCGGCGGGAACGCCTCGCGCGGGGCCTGCCGCCCAATCCGGTCAAGGTGACGCTGAGCGCGACCGGGAACCTCGACCCCGCGAGCCGTTTCTTCACCGCCGGGGAGGCGGAGAAGATCGTTTACGCCGCGTCGCCCACGGTGGGCAAGCTCGCCGCGGTCCTGGAGGGGATCTCCTCGGTGGTCGACGCGGGAGACCCCCTCGACCTCGGCCGCGTTCTGGCCGACCTGGCCGGGCGGGGGGTGCGCAGGCTGATGGTCGAGGGCGGCGGCTCGGTCCACACCGAGTTCCTCCGCCGGGACCTGGCCGACGAGCTGCAGCTCGTCGTGGCGCCGTTCTTCGTCGGGGACCCCGCCGCACCGCGCTTCGTCCACGACGGCCTCCTCCCGTACGACTCCCGCAGGCGCATGGAACTGGCGGAGGTCCGGCGGATCGGCGACGTCGTCCTTCTCCGCTACCTGCTGCCCCGCGAGCACCCGCCATCCTGAGAACGCCCACCGCCCCGAAAGCACCCACCGCGCCGGAACCGTACCGGAGGAAACCGGTGGTCTCCCCTCCGCCCGAGGGCAGGTCCCAAGGAGTCTCGATGAACGACCACGACTGGCTGCGGCTCGCCTGTGACCTGGCCCGGCTCTGCCCGCCGTCCCGGACCGCCTTCTCGGTGGGCGCCGTGGTGGTCGCCGCGGACGGGGAGGAGATCGCCCGCGGATACTCCCGGGAGACCGATCCGCACGTGCACGCCGAGGAGTCCGCGCTCGCCAAGATCACCCCCGGCGACCCCCGGCTGCCGGGCGCCACGATCTACAGCAGCCTGGAGCCCTGCAGCCGCCGCCGGTCCCGTCCGCGTCCCTGCAGCGGGCTGATCGTGGACAGCGGCGTCCGGCGGGTCGTGATGGCCTGGCGGGAGCCCCTGCTCTTCGTCGACTGCCACGGCGCCGAGGAGCTCGCCGCGGCGGGCGTCACCGTGGTGGAGCTCCCGGAGCTGGCGGGGGCCGCCAGGGAGCCGAACGCGCACCTGCTGCCCCTCCCCCCGGGTCCGCGCGACGAGGGCGCGAGGCCGTAGCCGCGCGTGATGCCGGCGACTGTCCGCGTTCTCCAGAATGACGGGTCATGCGAGGCCGGCGCCGCCTCCGTTGGGCGAGGTCTTCGCCGAGGCCGCCTCTCGCGAAACCCCTCTTTCAAGATCTCCCCGTGTCGGCCGGCGTGCCCGCCGGTGGCGCGGGAGTGCGCGGCGCGCGTCGGCGGCGGGAAGCGGCACGGTCGGGCCGGGTGTGGGGCGGCGGGGTTTCCGGGGCGGGAAGGGGTTGGAAGGGGAGTTCGCCGCGGTAGCCGACGGCGAGGGTGAGTTGGTGTGCGGCCAGACGGCGGGCGTCGGTGAGAGTGAGTCCGCCCGGGTCGCTGAGGAGCCGGCTCGTCATGCCGTCGAGGAGCGCCGTGGCGATGGTGGCGACGTCGCCGGGATCGCAGTCACGGAAGTCGCCGGTGCGCAGCCCGTCCTCGACGGCGGCGACGAACGGGGCCCGGACGCGGCGGCGCAGCTCGGCGAGGGCGGCGGTGAGTTCCGCGGATCCGGTGGAGCGGCTCTCCAGTTCGGTCCACAGACGGCATTCGAGGACGTCGTCACGGGTGAGCGGCAGCCCGAAGTCGATCAGGTCGGCGAGGCGCTCGGCCGGGCTGTCGCGGCGGGAGCTGTGGGTGCGGCGTTCCAGGCGGGCTTCGGCGCGGGTGAGGGAGTGCGCGAGCGCGTCGGTCAGCAGCCGGTCGCGGACGGCGAAGTGGTAGTGCACCAGTGCGGTGGACACTCCCGCGCGGGCGGCGATGTCGGCGATGCGCACGCCGTCGAAGCCGTCCCGGGCGATGAGTTCGACGGCGGCTTGGAGGATGCCCTCCCGGCCGCCGCGTGTGCCTGTGGCCGCGGGCTCGTCCACGTCGGGCGCGGTGCCGCTGGTTGCGCTCACGGCTTCGATCCTTTCACAGCCCTTGCCCACACCCGGCCCCTGACTTTAAAGTCAGTCCATCCTTCCTGACTTTAACATCAGGATCTTGCTCGAGGAGAAGCACTCATGAGCCGCTATGGAACGATGTTCGGCCCCGACATCACGTTTCTCGGAGTCGATCCCTGCGCGCTCGACGACCCCGCCACCTACCGGGGCGCCGACGTGGTGATCGTCGGTGCCCCGTTCGACGGAGGCGTGAGCCACCGGCCGGGCACCCGGTTCGGCCCGTCGGCGATGCGGTCGACCGACTACAACCCCCATGACGGGTCACGCCCTTCGCTGGCGATGCGCGTGGACGCGCTGCGGGATCTGCGGGTGCTGGACGCCGGAGACGTGGAGACGTTCGCCGGCGACATCGAGGGCAGCATCGCCGCGATCGAGGAGGCCGTGGCGACGATCGCCGGCTCGGGCGCGATCCCGATCGTGCTGGGCGGCGACCACACCATCGCGCTGCCGGACATCACAGGCGTCGCCCGGCACCACGGAATGGGCCGGATCTCGGTCATCCACTTCGACGCCCACGCCGACACCGGGCACATCGAGTTCGGCCACCTGCACGGCCACGGACAGCCGATGCGCCGCCTGCTGGAGTCCGGCGCCGTCCGCGGGGACCGGTTCCTGCAGATGGGCCTGCGCGGCTACTGGCCGGACCCGGAGACGCTGGACTGGATGGCCGACCAGCGCATGCGCTCGTACGAGATGAGTGAGATCGTCACCCGCGGCCTGCAGGAGTGCGTGGACGAGGCCATGGGCATCGCGCTCGACGACTGCGACGGAGTGTTCCTGTCCGTGGACGTCGACGTGGTCGATCCGGGCATGGCCCCGGGCACCGGCACCCCCGAGCCCGGCGGACTGACCTCCCGGCAGCTGCTGGACACCGTACGCCGCCTGGCGTTCGAACTACCCGTCGTCGGCATGGACGTCGTCGAGGTCTCACCTCCGTACGACCACGCGGACATCACCGCGCTCCTCGGCAACCGCATCGTGCTCGAAGCCCTGTCGGGCATCGCGGCACGCCGCCGCGGCGACGCCTGGCAGCCGGCCCGGCCGCTGCTCGAGGGACGCGGCACCGCGCCCCGCTGAGCGGGAGGGGGCTAAGACCTGATCGTGGCCATGGCGCGGGCGAGCCGTACCGCGGAGGAGAGCGTCTCGATGTCGTAGGCGCCGTGGTGCCGGCGCCCGTTGAGGAAGAACGTCGGGGTGCCCGAGACGCCGCTCAGGTCGGCGGACTCGACGTCCTCGGCGACCCGGGCGGCGCCCGTGTGCTCCAGCAGGTCGCGGTGGAAGCGCTCGGCGTCGAGGCCGAGCTCCTCGGCGTACCGGAGCAGGTCGGGGGGCCGGAGGTCGTTCTGGCGCTCCAGCAGCAGGTCGTGCATCGGCCAGAAGGCGTCCTGGGCTGCGGCGGCCTCGGCCGCCTCTGCGGCCAGCTGCGCGCGCGGGTGGACGTCGTTGAGCGGCAGGTGCCGCCAGACGTAGCGGACGTCGCCGAAGCCGGCGAGCAGGTCGCGGACGACGGGCTCCGCCTGGCCGCAGTAGGGACACTCGAAGTCGCCGTACTCGACCATCGTCACGGGCGCCTCGCACGGCCCCCGCACGTGGTCGCGGCGCGAGTCCACCGGCGCGGACAGGTCGACGATGCTCTCGGCGGTGCCCAGCAGCGCGCGGATCCGCAGCGGCGGGGGAAACAGCGCCGTCGCGCGGGAGAGCACCCACGTCAGGGCCGACGCGCAGACCGCCGCGCCGAGCACGCCGATCTTGGCCTCCTCCAGCCGCGTGCCGTGGAAGGCGATCGTCGCCACGAGCAGGGACACGGTGAAGCCGATGCCGGCGATCGCGCCGCCGCCCAGGACGGCGGCCCAGCCGACCGGCGGGCGCAGGCGTCCGCCGCTGAGCCGGGTGACGAGCCACGCGGTGCCCGCGATCCCGGCCGGTTTGCCCAGCAGGTAGGCGAACAGGACGCCGAGGGTGATCGGTGAGGTGAGGGCGCGGCCGAGGAGGGCCCCGTCGATCTCGATTCCGGCGTTGCAGAGCGCGAACAGCGGGACGACCACGTAGCTGGTCCACGGGTGGTAGAGCCGCTGCAGCCGCTCGTTCGGCGAGATCGCCGCCGCGAGCCCGGCGCGGACCGAGCGTTCGAGCTCCGGCGTCGGCTGTTCGCGGAACAGCCGGAACAGGCCGCTCGCGCGTTCCAGGTCGGTGCGCGCCGCCGGGTAGGCGTAGGTCAGCAGCCCCATCGCCAGGCCGACGACGAGCGGGTCGACGCCCGACTCGAAGAGCGCGACCCACGCCACCACGCCCAGCAGCACGTACACCGGCCCGCGGTGCACCCCGAGGGCGCGCACGAGCAGGACGAGGGCGAAGGCGCCGAGCGCGACCAGGATCGGGACCGGCACGACGTCGCCGCTGTAGACGGTCACGATCACCGCAAGCGCGACGATGTCGTCGACGACGGTCACGGTCAGGATGAAGACCCGCAGGCGGTCCGGGAAGCGCGACCCGACGAGGGCGAGCATCCCCAGCGCGAACGCCGTGTCCGTCGACATCGCCGCGCCCCAGCCGTACGCGGAGGGAAGTCCGGCGTTCACCGCGAGATAGATCCCCACGGGGACGACCATCCCGCCGACCCCGGCGAGCACCGGCAGCGCCGCCCGCCGTCGCTCGCGCAGCTCGCCCATGTCGAACTCGCGGCGGGCCTCAAGGCCGACGACGAAGAAGTAGAACGTCATCAGCCCGCTGTTGACCCAGCCGCGCAGGTCCTGCGACAGGGCCGTGTTTCCGGCGCTGACCCCCAGCGGCGTCCGCCAGAAGGCCTCGTAGGACGACGGGGCGATGTTCGCCCAGGCGAGCGCGGCGAGTGCCGCGGCCAGCAGGACCGCGGCGCTGCCGGTCTCGGTGCGCAGGAAGTCGCGCAGCGGCGTCCGGAAGGTCCTCCCCCAAGTCGTTCGACCGGAAAAGGATGATCTGGGTTCTTGCGATCCCGTCATCCGGTAATTCTTCCCCTACCTGTCGCGACGCACCGGCCCAGGAGGGCTGTTCGGCCGCCGTCCTCCCGGGTTACAGTGAGTCCGATTTTCAAACTAACTCGACACTCCGCGAAGCCACCGCACGAAGGAGACGCCATGCGCGACGCCGTCATCGTGGAAGCCGTACGCACCCCCATGGGAAAGGGCAAGCCCGGCGGCGCGCTGGCCTCGGTCCATCCGGTCGACCTGCTCGCCCGGACCCTCGACGCCCTCGTACGGCGCAGCGGCGTCGACCCCGTCCTCGTCGACGACGTGATCGGCGGCTGCGTCGACCAGGTCGGCGAGCAGGCCATGAACACCACCCGCTACGCCTGGCTGTCGGCCGGCTTTCCGGAGTCCGTGCCCGCGACCACGGTCGACCGGCAGTGCGGGTCCTCCCAGCAGGCCGTGCACTTCGCCGCGCAGGGCGTCGTCTCCGGGGCCTACGACCTCGTCGTGGCCTGCGGGGTCGAGTCCATGAGCCGGGTGCCGATGTGGTCGAACGTCCCGCCGGGCGCCGACCCGTTCGGCCCGGGCATCGCCGCGCGCTACCCCGAGGGGCTCGTCCCGCAGGGCGTCAGCGCCGAGCTCATCGCCGCCAAATGGTCGATCGGCCGCGAGCAGATGGACCTGTTCGCCACCGCCTCGCATCGGCGTGCCGCCGCCGCGCACGCGGCGGGACTGTTCGCCGCCGAGATCGTCCCGGTGCGGACGGAGGCCGGGGAGGTCGTCTCCGACGAGGCCGTACGGCCCGGCACCACCCCCGAGGTGCTCGCCGGACTGCGCCCCTCCTTCGCCGATCCCGGCGTCGCCGAGCGCTTCCCGCAGATCGACTGGTCGGTCACCGCGGGCAACAGCAGTCCCCTCAGCGACGGGGCGTCCGCCGTGCTGATCGCCTCGGGTGAGACCGCGGCCCGGCTCGGGCTGCGCCCCCTGGCCCGGCTGCACAGTTTCGCCGTCACCGGCTCCGACCCGCTGCTCATGCTGACCGGCGTCATCCCGGCCACCGAGAAGGTGCTGCGCCGTGCCGGGCTCCGCCTCGACGACATCGACCTGTTCGAGGTCAACGAGGCGTTCGCGAGCGTCGTCCTCGCCTGGCAGCAGGAGACCGGCGCCGACCCGGCCAGGGTCAACGTCAACGGCGGCGCCATCGCGCTGGGGCACCCGCTCGGCGCCAGCGGTACCCGCCTGATGACCACCCTGGTGCACGCCATGGGCGAGCGCGGCGCCCGCTACGGGCTGCAGACCATGTGCGAGGCGGGCGGCCTGGCCAACGCCACCGTCCTGGAGTCCCTGCGCTGAGGTCCGCCCCTCCGTCCCGGGCGGGGCCTCAGGCCAGGCAGCGCAGGGCGGCCCTGATCCCGCGGTCCAGCGGGTAGTCGTTGGGCAGCCGCCCCACGCTCGCCTCGACGAACACCGGAACCGGCAGCTGGACGCTCATGTCGTGGACGTGCACCCAGATGCTGTCGGCGGTCGGCTCGGCCTGGGCGTGCGAGCCCTGCTCGTCGAGCACGAACATCGCGACCCTGGCCCGCCACCAGTCCCGTTCGTCGGCCTCGTCCTCCGAGACGGGGGCTCCCACGTCGTCGGCGTGGGTGGCGTACTCGGAGTCGTAGTGGAAGGTCTGCGCCCCCACCGGGTACGGCCCGGCCAGCGTCTGCAACCGGCCGTCGCGGCCGAGCGCGCGCATGCGCCGTCGTGTCTCGCCGTTCGCCTCCCGCCACTCCTGGAGCACCTGCTCGACGGGCAGGTCCCGGCGCCGTCGCACGCACCAGTCGTTGAAGGCGTTGAAGCCGTTCTCGACGCCCTCGCGCTCGAGCATCGCGGAGAAGCCGTCGAGGTCGTCGTCGAGGCAGGCGTGGTTGTACAGCTCCTCCCCCGCGAGATGTCCCAGGACGTCGCGCACGGACCAGCCTGCGGCGCGGGAGGGGCGGTTCCAGCCCTCGGCGTCGAGCCGGGAGAAGTGACGGTCCAGGCGTTCCGCCTCGGTGTCGAAGATGTCGAAAGGGTCGAGATCCGCCAGGGGATCCTTCGATGATGAGGTCATGCCATGGGCGGTACCCCCGTGGACAGGGCCGTAGACCCGGCGCGGAACGGCGGGCCCGCCCTGCTGGGAGGCCCTCCGGAGACCGTCGGACCACAGCCGGGACACCACCGGAACACCGTCGGGACACCACCGGAACACCGCCGCGACATCGCCGGATCGCGGCCGGACCACCGCCGGGGCGCCGCTGGACCACGGCCGGGGCGCCGCCGGGCGACCGGCGGGGCGAGGCGTGGGCGCTCAGCGGGACGAGGTGAGGTATGCCAGGCAGGCCCGGGAGAGCTCGTCCCGCAGCTGCTCCACCGACCTCGGCACGCCCTGCCCGGCACCCAGGCCGTGCGCGGTGAGGAAGCCTCCGAGGGACATGTGGAAGACCGTCAGCAGGGCCGTCTCGGGATCCTCGTGGCGGATCTCGTCCCGGTGGCGGAGCGCCGCCTCCCGGAACGAGGCGGAGAGCCGCTCGCGGGAGCGGAGCTTGCGCGCCTTGAGCGGCTCGTCGTCGGCCGAGTGCTCGGCGAGGGGGTGCAGGGCCTGGCAGGCGACGTGCTCGGACAGGCAGGCGACGAACGCGCGCACCGCGTCGGCGAGGGCGGGGCCCGGATCGCGCAGCCGTTCGGCGAGGTCCTCCTCCAGGTCGGTGAGCACCATGTCCCTGACCGCCCGCATCAGGCCCTGTTTGCCGTCGAAGCGGCCGTAGATCCCGCCGATGGAGATCCCCGAGGCCTCGGAGACCGCGGCCATGGTGAACCCGTCGATGCCCTCTCGCGCGAGGACGGCTTTGGCGGCGTCGAGGATCTGCATGGCGGAGCGGCGGCTGCGGTGCTGCTGGGGCCGTTCGAGGAGGCCCTCGTGCAGGCCGGGCAGCCAGGCGCCCCCCGGGTGACCCGTGTGGCCTTCGTGGCCGCCTTCCTCTCGGACGGTCGCGGGACCTCCCGACATGTCAATCCCCTCCGCCCGATGTGGAAATGCGAGGGTCGTCAGCAATCCTCAGAGGATTCCCAACACGGTATCAGGATCCGAAGCCGCGTTCTGTTGTGCGCCGCGCACCCCGCGAGGCCGGGGGAACCGGCCTGAGCCGCAGACCTCCATACCCACCGTACGCAGCTGGGACAGCACGCGCTCGTCCGGACTCCGGCCGGGTCCCAGGCCGGACTCGGCGGCGTTGATGGCGGCCCCCAGCGGGGTCGGCCAGCCTCGCAGCGCGTGCACGATGGTCCGCAGGGCCTGCAGCGTCGTGACGGCCGCCTGCCAGCCGTGCGCCGTGCTGACGCACCCGACCGCCCGGCCCGTGAGGTACGGCCGCGCGTCGTCCCGGAGCTCCTCGGCGTAGTCAAGGGCGTTCTTGACCAGGCCGGAGACCGATCCGTGGTACCCCGGAGAGGAGAGGATCACGCCGTCGGCCGCGCGCAGCGCCTCGACGAGGCGCAGGCCGGAGGCTCCCGCGGGCCGGTCCGGGTCGTACATGGGCAGTTCGGCGAGATACGCCGCGCCGAACAGCTCCGTGCGGGCACCCGCCGCCCCGGCGGCTTCGAGCGCGATGCGGAGCGCGGTCTCGCTGGAGGAGGAGGCGCGGAGCGTGCCCCCGACCCCGACGACGAAGGGCTGCATCTTCATCTTCTCCTCGCTCCGGGAGGGCTCCGGAAGAGCTCCGGCGCTCGCCGGAGGGACGCGGCCGAGCCGTACGGCGGGGCCGGCGGCCGGTGAACGTTCCCCTTAATCCGAATCCATATTCTTCTTCGAGTATCGGACGTCCCCTCACGACCGTCAAGGCCGTCCCGCGCCGTACGAGCCGGTTCCGCGGGCCCCGCCCCGGAACCCGCAGATCTTGACGCCGAATCCGAATACGGATTTTACTTATCTCGCCACGTCTGGGCGCTCTCATACGACAGCCCTCGCGGGACGCCCCCCGGACGCCCGGAAGGGGACCCGCCGGACGGCGCGGCCCGAGCCGGTGGACGACGTCCCGGCTCCATGTCAGGAACAGACCGGAGATCCGGATCCGAACGCCCGTCGGCGTTCGGCGGCAGGAACCGCGGAACAACCGCAGGACAGGAGAGGTCATGGCTGTTCAGGATCATGGAACCCCCAGGGGAACGGCCGGGACGGACGGCGGTGAGCCCGGACGGCGGATCGCCGAACTCGGCCGCCGCGCGGCGGCCCTGCGCAGGGAACTGCCCACCAGTGCCGCCGAGGTGGACGCGGAGAACACCGACACGACGTTCGGGATGCGGCGGCTGTGGGAGGAGGGCATGTTCGCCTTCTGCCTTCCCTTCCGGTTCGGCGGGGTGAACGACGCCAACCCCGGGCTGCACACCGAGGCCTTCGCGAAGATCATCCTCGACATCATGGCGGGCGACTCCTCGACCGGTATGAACTTCGTGGTCCAGGCGCTCTCGACGATGGAGATCTTCCACCCGGACAACACGCTGCCGGAGACCACGAAGGAGGAGATCGCCCGCCTGGTCCGCGACGAGGGCGTCAGGATCTGCGCCTCCAACTCGGCCGCGGGGACACCGGGCCCCGTGCTGGCCCGGCGCGCCGAGGGCGGGATCGTCGTCAACGGCACCAAGACGTTCAACAGCAACAGCGGCGGGGGCGGCTGGGCCAACGTCGGCCTCACGCTGGAGGGCAGGCAGGGGCGCTACAACGCGCTGATCCCCCTCGATCATCCCAACGTGACCATGAAGCACGACTGGGACGTGATGGGCCAGCGGGGCACCCACAGCCAGACCATCGTCTACGACGAGGTGTTCGTCCCGGACGGCTACCACTTCACCGGCAACGGGACTCCGCCGCTCTACCTGCCGTACGTGTTCCTCCTGCACGCGACGATCATGCTCGGACCGGGTCTCGGCGCCTTCGACGCGAGCCTGGACTACCTCAGGAAGCTGGACCGCCCGAGCTTCCCCGAGTTCGGCAGCGCCACGGAGGACGTCCTCCTGCGCCGCCGCATCGGCCAGGCGGCGGTCGACCTGGAGTCCGCCCGCGCGTTCCTCATGCAGTGCGCGCGCAAGATCGAGGAGCACGACCCCGAGGGGGACGTCACCGAGCTGTTCGTCGAGGCGTTCGCCGTCAAGGTCGCCTGCATCCGGGCGGCGCTCGCCGTCACCCAGGAGATCTTCGACCTCACGGGCGCGCGCAGTACGGCCAACAAGTACAGGTTCGACCGCTTCTGGCGGAACGCCCGCACGTTCGCCACCCACGACCCGACGGACGCCAAGGAGGTCTGGATCGGCGACTGGTACCTCAGCGGCAAGGAGCCGCCGATGGCGGCGATGCTCAGAATCTGAGACGACCCCGCAATCCCCTGGCGAACGCGGGACTCCTGCTGTGAAATATGTTTAGCTGGAGCGAACAAAGCGGCGTGCCGCTCGACGTGGGAGGAGCTCGGTGGGCACAGCGGAGCAGCAGGACAGCGCGGGAGCCGATCTCCACGACGGCGTCGGCGCCCGCATACGACATTTCCGCAAGGAGCGCGGCCTGACCCTGCGCGGCCTGGCCACCGAGTCCGGCCTGTCGATCGGGTTCCTGTCCCAGGTCGAGCGGAACATCTCCTCCATCAGCCTGACCGCGCTGAACGGCGTGGCGGCGGCGCTCGACCGGAGCGTGTCGGAGTTCTTCAGCGACCCGCCGCCCGAGGAGGAGCCGGACAGGCGCGCCCCGGCTCCGCCGCCGCCGACCCACTTCACCCTCACCCGCTCCGCGACCGCGGCCACCGAGTACATCTCGGGGCAGCAGACCTACCGCATGCTCTCGGCCCGCGGCCCGAACCTCGTCCTCGAACCGCTGCTGGTGCACATCGCCCCCGGTGGCAGGCGCGAGGACTCCTACGGGCATGCGGGTGAGGAGTTCGCCTTCGTGCTGGAGGGCGAGCTGCTCTACGAGGTCGACGGCGTCGAGCACCGCCTGTACCCGGGCGACAGCGTGCACCTGAGGTCGGTCGTGCCGCACAGCATGTACAACGACACCGACCGGGTCACCACGGTCGTCTCGGTGGTGACCCCCCGCCTCTTCTGACCCCCGGCTCCTCGGTCCCTCCCGTTCCCCCACCCCGCCGGCCACTGGGCGGGGCCGTGAACCGCGAACCGCCCGGTTTCGGCCGGGAATCCCGGTCCTTTCGGGCCGGGAGGATGTCAGATCAACGTCCTGGCCGACCACAGCTCGGGGAAGACCTCGCGGCGCAGGCTGCGCTCGAGCCAGCTGAGCCCGCTGGACCCGCCGGATCCGGGCTTGGCCCCCATGGACCTGCGCACCGCCATGAGGTGGCGGTAGCGCCAGTCGGAGAAACGCTCGGACAGGTCGGTGAGGGCCTCGCCGAGACTCCACAGCTCGTCGCCGGGCCCCTGCTCGGTGTAGATCCCGACCCAGGCCGCCTCGACCTGCGGGCTGGGGACGTACTCGGCGGCCGGGTCCTTCTGCGGGGGGATCTCGAAGCCCCTCCTGGCCAGCAGGGACAGCACGCTGTCGTACAGGCTCGGCCTGCCGAGCGCGTCGAGGAGCTCCCCGTGGACCTTCGGGCTGCGCCGGTGCGGGCGGATCATCGCCTCCGACTTGTTGCCCAGCAGGAACTCCAGGTGCCGGTACATCGCCGACTGGAACCCCGACGCCTCACCCAGGTCGTCGCGGAAGGAGTTGAACTGGGTGGGCGTCAGCCAGCTGAGCCCCGCCCAGGCCGCGTTGAGCGCGTCGAAGTGGCGCACGCTGCGGCCGATCACCGCGATCGCCCCGGTCACGTCGTCGTCGTCCAGCAGCCGCTGGGCCAGCGTCCACTCCGAGCGGATCAGCCCGAAGTAGAGCTCCATGACCTGGCTGGTCACCAGGAAGGCCAGCTCCTCGGGAGCGTCGGTGACCGGGCGCAGGAGATCGTGCAGGACCGCGGTGCCGACGTACTCCTCGTACGGGGTGCCGGTCTCGAACTCCAGGGTGGGCAGGCCGCGGTTGGCGGCGGCGCGGTCGGCGCGCTCCCGGCCTCCGACCCGCCCGGCCACCGCGCTCCCCGCGCTCCCCGCGCTCCCTGTGCTCCTCGTGCCCCCTGTGCCCCCTGTGCTCCTCGTGCCCCGCGTACGCCTTGTCGTCATGACGCCTCCTTCGTTCAGTTCCATGTTCACGCCCACGGAACTTTTCTGAAATCAGGAGTGCGGGGCCATTCGGTCCTCTCACTTTCGATACGGAAGGTTCTCGACGAACCGGGCTTTGGGGTGACGGAGCGTCACCCCGTCCCGTTCATCGAGCCACGGCGCGTGCGGAACGGTCGAGCAGCGGGAGCACCGCGGTGCCCAGCAGCTCCACGCCGCCGTCGTCGGTGAGGCCGTGCGGCGTGCCGAACTCCACGCGCCGCACTCCCGCGTCGATGAGCGCCTGCGCCTGCGCGGCGACCTGCTCGGGATCGCCGGAGAAGGCGAACAGGTCGAGCAGGTCGTCGGGGATCAGCCGCCCCGCCTCCTCGTGCCGCCCGGCGTCGACCAGTTCCTTGACCCGGGCCAGCAGGTCGGCCGGGATCTCCACGGTCGGGTCGAGGTCGGCGACGACCGCGAGGTACATGGCGACCTCGGTACGGGCCTTGGCCCTGGCCGCGGCGCCGTCGACGTCGACGACGGTCACCGCGCCCAGCACCACGCCGATCTCCCCGGGGTCACGTCCCGCCTCGGCCGCGCCCCGCGCGACCCGCTCGCGGATCACCGGGACCATGGCGGGATTGGCGCTGCCGCCCACCTTGATCTCGTCGGCGATCCGCCCGGCCAGCGCCGCGCCCTGCGGCCCCCACGCGCCGAGCAGCAGCGGCGGGCGCGGCCTGTGCACGGCGTAGCGCAGCACGGTGCCGGGGGCGAGGCGGAACATCTTCCCCTCGAACCCGCCGGGATCGCCCGCCAGCAGCCGGTAGACCACCTCGGCCGCCTCGGCCAGCGCGGTCAGCGGCCGGGGCTGGTCGATGCCGACCGACCCGAGCCAGGTTCCCCGGGCCAGGCCCAGGTAGGCCCTGCCGTGCGAGGCCAGGTCCAGGGCCGCGAGCTGCCCGGCGATCTCGTACGGCGCCGCCGAGTAGGGGTTGAGGCAGGCCGCGCCGAGCCGTACCCGCTCGGTGGCCGCCGCCATCTCCAGCAGCGGGAAGATGGGCGGCTGGTACATCAGGTCGCCGAACACGCTCAGCACGTCGAAGCCGTGCTCCTCGGCGCGGCGCGCGAGCCTGGCGTAGTCGCCCGCCCGCTTGTCGCTCTGCAGGCCGAGGCCTATCTCGGCAACGCTCATCGGGGCTCCCTCAGGTCAGGTCGGCGGAGTTCATCCGGCGGCGGCGGGTCCGCTCGACCCGCATCACCAGCCGCTCCTCGGGGTCGGGGCAGACGAACAGCGAGTCCTGCGCCAGCCAGTCACCCGCGGCGAGGTCACGCTGCTTGGCCGCCAGGAAGGGCAGGACCGAGGCGAGCGCGTACACGCAGAAGTGCTTGCCGTCCGGCAGCCGCAGGTGCGCGCTGTTCTCCAGCTCGAAGCAGTCGCCGACCGCCATCCCGCAGACGGATCTGCCCTCGATGCGGTCGACCACGACCCGCAGGTCGTACAGCTCCATGTCGCCGTCTTCCACGCTGTCCGCCGCTGTGCTCTCCACAGCGCCTTCCACGGTGGCCTCCGCGGTGGGGTCTTCCACGGTGACGTCTCCTCTCAGTGGCCGAGCAGTTCGGAGTGGTGGTGGACGATGCGCCACGCGCCGTCCGTCCGCCGCAGCACGTCGGTCACCCGGCTGTGCTCGGCGGGGCCGCCGGGCGGCTCGGCGACGAGCACGTAGCGGGCGACGCCGGTGTCCCCCCACACGTCGATCCGCTTGTCCCGCGCGCTCAGCCCGTCGAGGGCGGGGCGGCCGGAGCGGTCGCGCTTCTCACGATAGGCGTCCAGCTCGGCGCGGGTGCGCAGCGGGCCCGGCAGGTGGGTCTCCCAGGTGGTGACCTCGGCGTGCAGGTGACTGTCGAAGCGCTCCTGGTCCACCGCCAGGAACGCGTCGTACATGTCGTCGATGCCCGCCGAGATCGCCTCGACGTCGGCGACGTTTCCGGCGGTGGCGGTCGCGGTCTCAGACATGGTTCGCCTTTCCGGCCCGGTCGTCGCGGACGACCCGGCCTCCCTTCATCACCCAGCGGATCGTGCGGAAGGCCGAGGTGTCGGCCAGCGGGTCGGCGTCCATGGCGACGAGGTCGGCGTACCGCCCCGCCTCGACGGTGCCGATGTCCCCGTCCGCGTCGAGCCAGCGCGCCGGACCGAGGGTGCCCGCGTAGAGCGCGCGGGCCGGGCCGAGGCCGCCCTCGGACATGTACTCCAGTTCCCGCACCGTCGCGCTGGTCCCCTGGAAGTCCCAGAACGGCGGCATGTCGCTGCCCAGCAGCACCTCGACGCCCGCCTCCAGGGCCATGGCGTAGCTCTCCAGGTGCCGGGGGCCGGCGCCGAGGGAGCGGCACTGCATCCACTCCGGCACGCCGAGCTCGTCGAAGAACTCCTTGCAGCGGGTGACCAGCAGGGTCGGCACCAGGGCGGTGCCGCGCTCGGCCATCCTCGCCACGACCTCGGGGGTGAGCTGGTAGCCGTGCTCGACGCAGTCGAGGCCGAGTTCGACGGCCTCGGCGATCACCGGGGCCGGGCCCGCGTGCGCGGTGACCTTGCGCCCCCAGGCGTGCGCGGTGGCGAGCACCGCGGCCATCTCGTCGGCGAACAGCTGCCGGGTGTCGATGCGCTCGTGCTCGCCCGCGATGCCGCCGGAGATCATCACCTTGATGAGGTCGGCGCCCGCCTTGATCTGGGCGCGGACACCGCGCCGGAAACCGTCGACGCCGTCGCACTCCAGGGTGTCGGATCCCTCGTGGCCGTGGCCGCCGGTGCAGACCAGCGCCCGCCCGGCGGTGAAGACGCGCGGTCCCGGCACCCGGCCCGCCTCGATCGCGCGGCGCAGCGCGAAGTCGGCGTGGTCCTTCTCCGCGACGCACCGCACGGTGGTGACGCCGCAGTTCAGGGTACGGCGGGCGCCGTCGGCCATGTAGAGGGCCAGCTCGTGGGCGTTGAGCCCCTTGACGCCCTCGCCGCCCTGGCCCGGAAGCGACAGCGACAGGTGGGTGTGCATGTTGACCAGGCCCGGGGTGACGTAGGCGCCTCCCAGGTCCACCTCGGTGGCTCCCTCGGCCTGCCGCAGCACCTCCTCGCGGGGCCCGGCGAGCGTGATCCGCTCGCCCCGCACCAGCACGGCCGCGTCGGCGATCGGCTCCACGCCGTTGACGACCCGGCCGTCGGCCACCGTGCAGTTGACGATGACGACGTCGCTCATCGCCCGTCCTCCAGTCCGTAGATCTCCCGGGCGGCGGCCGGGGAGACGTATCCCTCGGCGACGTCGCGCCGTACCAGTTCGGGGTCGCGTTCGCGCGGGTCACCGTGCCCGCCGCCGCCCGCGGTGAGCAGCGTCACCCGGTCGCCGACCTCGACGACGGTCCGCTTGGTGCTGACCCGCCGCTCACGGTCGGTGCCGGGGAAGACGATCACCTGGTTGGGGTCGGGCTCCAGGCCGCCCTCCAGCGCCCACGGCTTCGACTTCGTCTTCTTGATCACCGACAGGAACTCTCCCGGCGTCACGAACCTAATGTCGCGCCGCAGTCCGACGCCACCGCGGAAACGTCCGGCGCCGCCGGAGTCCTCGCGCATCTCCATCCGCTCGAAGAACATCCCGGTCCGCGCCTCCAGCACCTCGATCGGGGTGATCCGCCCCGTGCTGCCCGAGACGTGGGTGGCGGCGTTCATCCCGTCGTGGGAGGGGGTCGCTCCCCAGCCGACCGGGTCGTTGTTGCTGACGGCGAACATCTGGCCGGTGTCGGGGTGAATGCCGACCATCATGAACCCCGGCACGTCCCCTCCCGAGGAGGCGGGCAGCCGGTCCGGCATGCCCTGCGCCAGCGCCTTCAGGATGAGCTCGACCGCGACGATGCCGGTCCACAGGGTGAACGTCGGCTGCGGGTAGACGGCGTGGAAGAGCGTGCCGGGCTCGGCCAGCACCCGCAGGGGGACGGTCGTGCCGAAGTTGGACGGCTCGTCGGGCGACGTGAGCGACTTGAGGATGACCTTGCAGATCGCCTCGGTCGCGCCGAACGGCATGTTGATCGGGCCGCGCGTCGCGGGCGCGGACCCGGCGAAGTCCACCGTGAACGTGCCGTCCTCGACGGTGACCGTGGCCTGCATGCGCACCGGCTCGTCGCTGAGGCCGTCGTCGTCCACCCAGTCGACCGCCGTCCACGTTCCCTGCGGCAGCGCGGCGAGCGCGGCGCGGGTGCGCGCCTCGCCGTCCTCGATCATCCGCTCGACGGCGGCCTCGACGGTCGGGCGGCCGAACTTCTCCAGGATCTCCAGGAACCGGCGCTCACCGGTGCGCAACGCGGCGACCTGCGCGTTCAGGTCACCGATCACCAGGTCGGGCATCCGCGAGTTGAACCTGATCAGCTCGATGATCTCCCGGTTCGGCTCTCCCCCGGAGAACACCTTCGTCCCCGGGAAGATCATCCCCTCCTGGTGCATGTCGGTCGAGTCGAGCACGTATCCCGGGTCCTTGGCGCCCAGGTCCATCCAGTGGGCCCGCACGCACAGGAAGCCCACCAGGTCCTCGCCCTGGAAGATCGGGGAGAACAGCGTCGCGTCGTAGGCGTGGGCCGCGTTCCAGTACGGGTAGTTCAGCAGCACCACGTCGCCCGGCCGCAGGTTCTCCCTGCCGACGTACTCCACGCCCTTGCGCAGGGAGAAGTCGTTGGCGCCGAGGAAGAAGGTGAGGCCGGTGGCCTCGGCGATCAGCCGCAGGTCGGCGTCGTACATCGACATGCCGAAGTCGTGGACCTCGTAGATCACCGGGTTGAACGAGGTGCGGATCAGCGTGGCGCGCATCTCCTCCGCCGCCGCGAGCAGGTAGCTGCGGACGACCTCGGCCGTGGCCCCGTCGATGGCCCCGTCAGTGGCCCTGTCAACGGCCCCGTTCAGTCGCTCGGTCATGACGCCTCCGTCAGTTTCACCAGGAGATAGCCGTGCTCATCGACCTCGACCCGCTGCCCGGAGGGCACCACGGTGGTCGAGGTGCCCTCGTCGACGAGGGCCGGACCTTCGAAAACGTCACCGGGCTCCAGACGGGCCCGGTCGTAGACGGCGAACGACGCGATGGCGCGTGTGCCGAAGTCGTAGGCGTCGCGGTGGGACAGCAGCGCCCGCGTCACGTCGCCGTCGCCCCTGGGGCGCACCACCAGCTCGGGCCGGTCCGTACGGCCGATGCCGCGCACCCGCAGGTTGAGGATCTGCAGCCGGTTGTCCATGGCGTGGCCGTACCGCGCGGCGTGGGTCTCCTCGAACGCCCGCCTGATCGCGTCCCTGTCGAGGTCGCGACCGGTGGTGACGACGAGCGAGTGCTCCTGGCCCAGGTAGCGCAGCTCGAACTGGCGCTCCAGGACCATGTGCTCGGCGGACACCTGCTGCGCCCGGAGGGAGGCGACCGCCTCGGCCTCGACGTTCTTGAACACCGCCTCCAGCTCGTCGAGGTCGGCGTCGTCGAGGGTGGCCATCACCGTCCGGGAGAAGTCGTCGACGATGTCGGCGCTGAGCATGCCCCAGGCGGAGAAGCCGGACGGCGCGAAGGGCACGATGACCTCGCCGATGCCCATCTCCGCCGCCAGCAGCGGCGCGAGCAGCGGCCCGGCCCCGCCGAAGGCGAGCAGCGAGAAGCCCCGGGGGTCGTGTCCCCGCTCCACCGTGATCTGCCGGACCGCGCCGACCGTCTTGGCGAGCAGCACGTCGAAGACGCCCGCGGCGGCCGCCTCCGGGGTCAGCCCGAGCGGCCCGGCCACCTGCTCGTCGAGCGCCTTGCGGGCCGCCTCGGCCTGCAGGCCCATGGTCCCGGCCAGGAAGCGGTCCGGGTCCATGTAGCCGAGGACGACCGCGGCGTCGGTGACGGTCGGGCGCGTGCCGCCCCTGCCGTAGCAGACGGGGCCGGGGTCGGCGCCCGCGCTCTGCGGGCCCACCTTGAGCAGTCCCCGCTCCAGCCAGGCGATCGAGCCCCCTCCGGCCCCGATCGTCCGGATGTCGTAGGTGGGGATCAGCAGCGGGAAGTGCTCCAGCTGCGCCTCGTAGGCGGCGACCGGGGAGCCGTGCTCGATCACGCAGGCGTCCAGCGAGGTCCCGCCGATGTCGAAGGTGAGCAGGTCGCGGCGGCCGAGGGCGGCGGCGATGTGCGCGGCGCCGACGATGCCGCCCGCCGGGCCCGACAGCACGGTGTGGGTCGGGGAGGTCTTGGCCACCGCCGACGTCATGGAGCCGCCGCCGGAGCGCATGATCAGGAACCGGCCGTCGAAGCCCCGCTCGGCCAGCCCCTTCTCCAGCCGGTCGACGTACCTTTCGAAGATCGGCCGGATGTAGGCGTCGAGGACGGTCGTGCTGGTCCGCTCGTACTCGCGGTACTCCCGGACGATGTCGGTCGAGACCGAGACGGTCACCCCGGGGTAGGCCTCGCGGATGACGCGGGCGGCCTCGCGCTCGTGGGAGGGGTCCAGGAAGGAGTGCAGGAAGCAGACGGCGATGGACACCACGCCCTGCTCCTCGACCAGGACGCGGGCGGCCTCCTTCACCCCTTCGACGTCGAGTTCCTCGACGACCCGGCCGCGGTGGTCGAGCCGTCCCCTGACGCCGGCGGTGTGGCGGCGCCGTACCAGGCTCTCCGGGCGTTCGTACTGGAAGTCGTACATGTGGTCGGAGGGCACGTTGCCCCGGCCGATCAGGAAGACGTCGCGGAAGCCCTCGTTGGTGATGATCCCGGTCGGCTCGCCGCGCCGTTCCAGCACCGCGTTGAGGCCGAGGGTGGTGCCGTGGATGAAGAGCTCGACCTCGGACAGGTCGGTGCCCAGGGCGGTGACCGCGTCGAGCACTCCCTCCCAAGGTCTGGCGGGGGTCGTCGAGGCCTTCCGGAACCGCACCTCGTTGGTGCGGGTGTCGAGTTCCATCGCATCGACGAAGGTGCCGCCGATGTCGACGGCCAGTCGGATGCGCTTCGGGTCGGGCATGACGGATGTCACCTTTCGATCAGCTCGGAGATCTCGGCGGCGCGGTGGCAGGCGACCAGGCTCGCGCCGTGGGGCCGGAGCTCCTGCTCCTGTTCCCGGCATTCGTCGATGGCGAAGGGGCAGCGCGACGCGAGGGCACAGCCCTCGACGGCGCCCGCGTCCTCCAGGTTTCTGGTCAGTTCGACCTGGGGGCCGGTGAACCCGGCGCCCAGGCTGGGCGCGCTGGACAGCAGCGCCCGGGTGTAGGGGTGGCGGGGGCTGCCGAAGACCTCCTCGACGGGGCCCTCCTCCACGATCCGGCCCAGGTAGAGCACCACGATCCGGTCGCAGAACCCGCGCACCGTCGCCAGGTCGTGGGAGATGAAGACCGAGCCGCGCGAGCGGTCGCCGCTGACCTCGGCGATCACCTTCAGGATCTGGGCCTGCACGGTGACGTCGAGCGCCGAGGTCGGCTCGTCGAAGACGATGAGGTCGGGGTCGCCGACGAGCGCGCGGGCGATGCCGATCCGCTGCGCCTGGCCTCCGGACAGCTCGTGCGGGCGCCGCCGCAGGATCGACGGGTCCAGCTCCATGCGTTCGAGCGCGCGGGCGACGCGCTCGGCCACCTCCTTGGCGGGCACCCCGGCGGCGCGCAGCGGCTCCCCGATCGCGTCCTCCACGGTGCGCCGGGGGCTGAGCGAGCCGATGGGGTCCTGGAAGACCATCTGGGCCCGGGTGCGCAGCATGCGCAGCTCCCTGCCGCGCACCCGGGCGAGGTCGCGGCCCGCCACCTCGACACGGCCCCGCGCGGGCGGGACCAGGCCGAGCATCAGGCGGGCCAGGGTGCTCTTGCCGCAGCCGCTCTCCCCGACGACGCCGAGGGTCTCCCCCGCGGCGACGCTGAGGTCGATCCCGCGCAGGGCGTGGTGACCGCCGCCGAAACGGCCCCGGTAGACGACGTGCGCGTCCTCGATCCTCAGGACCGTCCCGTCCCCGTCCGGGCGCGGGCCCCCGCCGGCGGAGGCGCTCGCGGGACGCCCGTTCCCGGCGGACCCGCCCGGGGCGGCACCGTTCGGAACGGACGCCTTCACCTCGGACGCCCTCACCTCGGGCGCCTCCGCCGCGGGCGCGCCGGTCTCCGGGCGGTCCGTCTTCCGCGACGCCGTACCGGACGGATTCCGCGACGCCGTACCGGACGGGCCGGCGGCGGACTTCGAGCGGGGGTGGAAGCAGGCGACGCTCCAGTCCGGGGTGAGGTTCCCGGTCACGGGGCGTTCCGCCGTGCACGACTCGGTCGCGTGCGCGCAGCGCGGCGCGAACGGGCAGGAGGACGGCGCCTGCCGCATCAGCGGCATCGAGCCCCCGGTGACGGCCACGGGGCGCCCGTCGATGTCGGGCACCGAGCGCAGCAGCGCCCGCGTGTAGGGGTGGGCCGGCTCGCTCAGCACCCGGGCGGCGGGGCCGCTCTCGACCACCGTGCCCGCGTAGAGCACCACGACGCGGTCGCAGACCTCCGCGATCGACGCCAGGTCGTGGGAGATCAGCAGGACGCCGCGCCCCTCGGTGTCCGCGGCGCTCCTGAAGCGGGTCAGGATCTCCCGGGTGAGGGTCACGTCCAGGCCGGTGGTCGGCTCGTCCGCGATCAGCAGGCCGGGGGCGCACCCCGTGGCGAGCGAGATCATGACGCGCTGCGCCATGCCTCCGGACAGCTCGTGCGGGTAGGCCCCCAGGCGCCGTTTCGGGTCGCGGATGCCGACCGACTCGAACAGCTCGGCGGCGGTCTCCGCGGCCGTCGCCGGGGTCATGGCCCGGTGGGTGACCAGCCGGTCGACCAGCTGGCGGCCGACGGTGCGGGTCGGGCTGAGCGCGCCTCGCGGGTTCTGGAAGCAGATCGCCGCCCCCTTCCCGCGGAACGCCTCCAGCGCGGCACGGTCCATCGTCAGCACGTCCGTGCCGTCGAAGAGCACCCGGCCCGTCGCGTCCGAGCCCGCGGGCAGCAGGCCGACGATCGAGCGGGCCACCATGCTCTTGCCGCCGCCGCTCTCACCGACCAGGCCGACGACCTCGCCGGAGCCGACGCGCAGGTTCGCCCCGCTCAGCGCGGCCACCTCGCGGCCCGGTCTGCGGATCACGACGGAGAGGTCCTCGATCGAAAGGAGTGTCATCGTCCGTCACCTCCTGGTGGAGTCGGCGCGTTCCTGCAGGCCCTCGCCGAGGAGGCTGAAGCCCAGAACGCTGATGAGCAGGAAGAGGCCGGGCGGTACCGAGGTCCACCACCGGCCCGCGACGACGTCGCCGGTGCCGAGGCTGATCATCGCCCCCCATTCGGCGGTGGGGACCGGGACGCCGAGCCCCAGGAAGGACAGCCCCGCCAGGGTGAGCATCGCCCAGCCGCAGTTGAGCGGCGCGATGACGCGCACGGGCGTGAGGCTGTTGGGCAGCACGTGCCGCCAGAGCACGACCCAGGAGGAGGAGCCCGAGGTGCGGGAGGCCTCGATGAAGGGCAGTTCCCTGACCGAACGCACCTCGGCGCGGACCAGCCGGGCGTAGGCGGGCGCGTTCACCAGGGCGATGACCGCGATCAGGTTGACCGTGCCGCTGCCCAGCAGCGCGGCGACGGCCAGGGCCAGGATGAAGGTGGGGAAGGCCTGGAAGACGTCCAGCACCCGCATCAGGACGTCGTCGATCCAGCCGCCCCGGTATCCGGCGACCAGGCCGACCAGGCTGCCCGCGACGACCGCCAGGGCCACGGCCGCGACGGCGATGCCGAGGTCGAGGCGGGCGGCGTGCAGGACCCGGCTCCAGACGTCCATGCCGTTGAGGTCGGTGCCCAGGAGGTGGGCGCCGCCCGGCGCGGCGAGGGAGGCCGCGGAGTCGATCTCCTCGGGGCCCCAGGAGCTCAGCAGCGGCGCGAGCAGGGCCGCCGCGACGACCAGGATCAGCAGGGCCGAGCCGACCCTGATCAGGGACGACGCGAACCGGCCCTCCCCGCCGGTCTCCCGGACTCGTGCGGTCGCGGCCATCAGATCCTCACTCTCGGGTCGAGGATCGCGTGGACCACGTCGGCGATCAGGAAGACCACCACGTAGAACAGCGCGATGACGAGCACCGACGCCTGCACGACCGGGTAGTCCCGGAACAGCAGGCCGCGCAGCGCCCATTGGCCGAAGCCCTGCCAGGAGAAGACGTACTCGACGAGCACGGTCGAGCCGATGGCGAAGCCGAACACCAGCGCGGCCAGGGCGGGCAGCCGTACCAGGGCCGCCCGCAGGAGGTAGCCGCGCAGCAGCAGCCGCTGCTTCAGCCCGTGCGCGGCGGCGGCGGTGTAGGCCTCCGAGCCCAGCACCTCCAGCGCGGAGGCCCGGACGCTGCGCAGCAGCGGCGCGATGATGACGATCACCAGGGTGGCCACCGGAAGCACGAGGTGCTCCAGCGCGGAGACGAAGGCGGGCCCGTTGGCCGTCAGCGCCGCGTCGAGCAGGTCGGCGCCGGTGATCAGGCTCAGCTCGGTGTCCGGGTCGACGCGACCGCTGGGCGCCGGGGCCCAGCCGAGGCCGTTGTAGGCGACCAGGACCAGCACCAGGCCGAGCCAGAACTCCGGGACGGAGTTGCCGACGAGCGCCGCGACGCGGACGGTGTGGTCGCCGAACCGGCCGGCGTGCCGCGCCGACCAGATGCCGAACACGGTGGCGCCGACGAGCGCGACGGCCAGGGCGATGACGACGAGTTCCATGGTCGGCCCGACCCGCACGGCCATCTCGGAGCCCACGGGGGCGCCGCTCTGGATCGAGGTGCCGAAGTCGCCGGTGAACAGTCCCCCGACGTAGTCGAGGAACTGCCGCCACAGGGGCTGGTCGAGTCCGAACCTGGCCCGCGCGGCGGCGGCGTCGGCCTCCGTCGCGTTGGGCCCGAGGATGGTCCGGATCGGGTCACCCGGCAGGACCCTGACGAGGAGGAAGGTGAGGACGACCACCCCGAGGAGCACCGGGACGAGCTGGAGCAGCCGTGCGAGAACGAAGCGGAGGATACGCATGGATCACTTGGCGATGCTCAGGTAACGCAGCCGGGCGAGACCGTCCATCGGCTGCACCCATCCGGCCACCTCCTCGCGCACCGGAAGGGTGAAGTTGGGCTGGCAGACCATGATCCAGGGAACGTCCTCGGCCAGGATCTCCTGCACGCGCAGCCACAGCTCGGCGCGCTTCGCCTCGTCGACGACGGTGTGGGAGCGCTCGAAGATCTTCTCGATCTCCGGGTTGGTGTAGTTGGAGTAGTTCAGGTTGGCCGCCTTGGTGAGGCTGGTGCCGAGCATGTACTCCACGTCGTTCACCCAGAGCTCGCCGAGCGTGATCTGCAGCGGGATGTTCCGCTTCTCCCTGCGCTCGGCGAGCGTCGCGGGGTCGAGCGCGGTGAGCTTCAGCTCGATGCCCGCCTTCCTGGCCTCGCTCTGCACGAGCACGGCCAGCTGCTGCTGCTCGTCGCTGTCGGTCTGGAAGACCAGCTCGGAGCTGATCTGGCCCTTGCCCGCCTCGGCCAGCGCCTGCTTGGCCTTGGCCAGGTCGTAGGTGTAGGGGTAGCCGGTCTCCGAGTAGCCGGGCATGTCCAGCGGCACAATGCTCTTGGACGGCCTGGCGTCGCCGCCGTAGACGTTGGCGATGATCTGCTCGTACGGCACGGCGTAGGCGAGCGCCTTGCGCACCCGGGGGTCGTCGAAGGGCGCCGTGGTGGTCGACATCTGGACGGTGACCTGGCTGTTGCTCGGCGCGGAGATGACCTTGACGCCCTTGGTGTTCTTCAGGTCCTTGATGTCGCGCCGGCTGATGCCGAAGGCGATGTCGATGTCGCCGTTCTGCAGCTGGAGGCGCTGGTTGGAGGCGGCGGGCACCACGCTGAGCCGGATCTTCGCGGCCTTGGCGCCGTCGGGGCCGGGGTAGCCCGTGTTGGCGGTCAGCACGACCTCCTGCCCCTGGGTGGCCTTCTCCACGTTGAAGTAGCCACCGGTCGGCGCGTTCTTGGCGAACCACTCCTTGGCCCAGGGGTCGTCGGCCGTCGCGTGCTTCTTCGCCTCCTCCGAGTCGAAGACGTACAGCGAGATGGCCTGGATCTGCCGGGTCAGCGCGCTGGGGAAGGCCTGGTGGAAGCGGACGGTGTAGTCGTCGACGACCTCGACCTGGTCGGCCTTGGTGAGCCCGATCAGCCGGTAGATGCCCGCGACGTTCGCCTGCGCGGCGAAGGCCCGGTCCTTGGACCACTTGACGTCCTTGGCGGTCATCTCGTTGCCGCTGGCGAACTTGACGCCCTTGCGCAGCTTGAGCGTCCACACCTTGTTGTCCGCGTCGGGCTCGAAGGACTCGGCGAAGGTGGGGGCGATGCCCGAGGTGTCGAGGATCTGGCCGCCGTCGACCGGCTTGACGCCGTAGTCGATCATGTAGGGGAAGACGTTCTTGTGGAGCATCAGGGCGATCAGGTCGAAGCCCACGAAGTCCTGGTCCCAGCTGCTGATGTAGCTGTTGACCGCGATCCGCAGCGTGGAGGCCCCGGGGCCCTGCGAGGCACCGCCGGCGCCGGCGGAACCGGCCTTGGTGCCCGCGGCGCAGCCGCTCGCGAGCAGGAGAGCGATTCCGCCGCCCAGCTGGAGAGCCGAGCGACGGGACAAGATGGGCGATCCCGAGCTGTCCGGGCGAGCGAAGCCGGGCATGGCAGTCCTCCAGAGGCCGCGAAGAAATAGGCCACGGGGCGGACGGCTCGTTCCCGTTCACCGCCCACCTGGCCTACACGTGCCGTTTGTTCTATCAGACCTGAGTTCAGTGAACAAGGGATAAAAATTTGTTCACACGCAAACGCGCTGATGAAAGCGCCCCCTAAAGGATCACCAAGCCCTTCCGAGAAGGTTTGTTCACTGAATTTCACAAACCGTGTCACGTAGAAACGATCACGCCTGACGACACGCCCTCCACCGCCCCGATGCTTGATCTCGCGTGGAAAGGGCACGCGAGCACCACAGGGGTTCCACGACCGGGAAGGGCTCACGGACATGACCGAACGTCAGAGAGTCGTCATCGTGGGAGGGGGCTTCGCGGGCTTCACCGCGGCCAGGACCCTCTCCCGGATCGCCAGGGGCGCCGTCGAGATCACGCTGATCAACCCGACCGACTACTTCCTCTACCTGCCGCTGCTGCCCGAGGTCGCGGCCGGGATCCTCGACCCGCGCAAGGTCGCGATCCCGCTGTCGGGCACCTGCCCGGGAGTACGGCACCTGCTCGCCACCGTGACGTCGGTGGACGTGGACGACAGGCGGGTGCACTGCACCGACGCCGAGGGAGGCCACCGCGACCTCCGCTACGACCGTCTGGTGATCGCCGCCGGCAGCGTCAACAAGCTGCTGCCGGTGCCGGGGGTCGCCGAGCACGCGCACGGCTTCCGCAGCATCGCCGAGGCCCTCTACCTGCGCGACCACCTCATCCGCCAGATCGAGCTCGCCGACGCCTCGGACGACCCCGAGGAGCGCCGGGCCCGCTGCACGTTCGTCGTCGTGGGCGCCGGATACACCGGGACCGAGGTGGCGGCGCAGGGGCAGCTGCTGACCCTCGCCGCGCACCGGCGGCGGCCCGGCCTGCGCGACCGGCCGGTCCGCTGGATCCTCGCCGACCTGGCCCCGCGCATCCTGCCCGAACTCGACGAGCGCCTGTCGCGGACCGCGCACCACACCCTGTCCGAACGCGGGATCGAGATCCGCACCGGGACCAGCGTGGCCGAGGCGACCTCCGCCGGGGTCAAGCTCTCCGACGGGGAGTTCGTGCCGACCCGCTCGCTGATCTGGTGCGTGGGCGTGCGGCCCGACCCGCTCGTGGAGTCACTGGGGCTGCCGACGGAGAAGGGCAGGCTGCTGGTCGACGAGTACCTCACCGTGCCGGGCCACCCGGAGATCTTCGCCTGCGGGGACGCGGCCGCGGTTCCCGACCTGACCAGGCCGGGCGAGTACACCGCGATGACCGCCCAGCACGCCGGCCGCCAGGGCAGGCGCGCCGCGCGCAACATCGCGGCCTCCTACGGCCGGGGAAAGCGCGAGCCGTACCGGCACGACGACCTCGGGTTCGTCGTCGACCTGGGAGGGCTCAAGGCCGCCGCGAACCCGCTGGGCGTATCGCTGTCCGGGCTGCCCGCCAAGGTGGTCACCCGGGGTTACCACCTGCTCGCCGTACCGCGGGGCCGGGCGCGCATCGCCGGGAACTGGCTGCTGGACACGGTACTGCCGCGCCAGACGGTCCAGCTCGACCTGGTGCACGGCTCGCAGGTCCCCCTGGAGAGCTGCGCCCCCGGCGAGGAGGTCCGCCAGAGCTGAGACGCGACCCTCACGTGGGGTTTCGCTCCGGTGCGGAAATCACATTCCGGACGACCCTTGACTCGTCTTCCCAGGCAAGTATCTTTTCTTTTAGGAAACTTTCCTAAGGAAAAGCCCGGCCGGCCACTTCCGCCGCTCCAACCCCCACGGAGGAAGCACACGTGAAAGCCAGCAAGTGGGCGGCTGCCCTCTCCACGACCGCACTGCTCACGACCGGCCTGCTGATGGGCACGACGTCCGGCGCCTACGCGATCCCGGACAACTGCACCACCAGCGTCTCGGGATCGACGGCCTCCAGCTACTGCGCCGGCGGCACCGGCGAGCACTATGTCTCCGTGGTCTTCCGGCACCCCAACCCGTGGATCCCCGGCCTCCAGCAGATCTCCGGGCCGTGGAAGCCCGCCGGACAGACCTCCTCTGTCACGGTGAACCTCGGGACGATCGTCTCCGTCAGCGTGATCAAGCGCTGACCTTCTCCGTGCGGTCGTCATCCGCGAACGGGCACCGGTATCCCGGCTGCCACACGGCGTCCCCGGCGGCCACCCCTTCCGGAAAGAGCATCCCCCACCTCTCCAGCCATCAGAGGAAGCACACGTGAAAGCACGCACCCGGGCGCTCGCCCTCTCCGCCACCACCCTGCTCGCCGGCGCGTTCCTGGCGGCCGGGGCCTCCACCGCCCACGCCGCCCCCGAGAACTGCACGGTCTCGGTGTCGGGGTCCTACGCCTCCAGCTACTGCCCCTCCGGCAGCGGGCAGCACCAGGTCGCCATCACCGTCCTGCACGCCAACCCCTCCGTGGGCTACGTCTACAACGTGGGACCGTGGCAGCCCGCCGGGGCCACCTCCACGGCCTACATCCCCCCGGGGACGATCATCTCCCTGCGGGTGAACAAGCGCTGAGGAAGGCCCGGAAGGGCATCCGCGCGAACGGCCCCGGCCACCCGGCCGGGGCCGTTCGTGTCACGCCGGACCCCGGCGATCCGGCCAGCTCCGCCGATCGCCCCGATCCGGCCCCCCCGAGGTCACCCGAGCACGGCCACCGAGTGGCCGCCGGGCGCGCACGAGACGCGCCCGCGGCCATTCGGTGGCCGTTTTTCATGATGTTCACGACTTTCACGATGTTCACGACGGCCGTCCTCCCGGACCCCGCTGTACCCCCTGAGCCGCCGGGACCTTTCGCTTCCCTCCACGCCACTTGACAGATCACCACAGACACATCAAATTAGGTAAGGCTTACCTAAAATTAGGCAAGGCTTACCTAACCCATATATCCTGCCCGAAAGGCATACAAAGTGGACGGGATCGGAACCCGGGTGGCCCTGGTGACCGGGGCCGCGCAGGGCATCGGGGCGGCGGTCTGCGAGGCCCTGGCCGGAGCCGGGGCGCGGGTCGCGGCGGCCGACATGCGGATCGGGCGGCCGGGAGGGCCCGCGGGCACGGTGCCGTACTCGGTGCCGTACGCAGTGCCGTACTTGGTGCCGTACGCGGTGCCGTATTCGATGGACGTGCGCGACCCCCGGGCGGTCGAGGAGACCGTCGAGCGCGTGGAGAGGGATCTCGGCCCGATCGACATCCTCGTCAACGTCGCCGGGGTGCTGCTGCCCGGCCGGGCCGAGGAGACCGAGGACGAGCGGTGGCGGCAGACGTTCGCGGTCAACACCGACGGCGTGTTCCACACCTCCCGCGCGGTCGCCCGCCGGATGGCCCCCAGACGCCGCGGCGTGATCATCACCGTGGGGTCGAACGCCGCCGCGGTGCCCAGGATCGGCATGGCGGCCTACGCCGCCTCCAAGGCGGCCGCGGCGATGTTCACCAAGTGCCTGGGCCTGGAGCTGGCGACCTACGGCATCCGCTGCAACGTGGTCTCCCCCGGATCGACCGACACCTCCATGCTGCGGGCGCTGTGGGAGGGCAGGGAACCGGACGAGGCGCACAGCGCCACGCTCCACGGCGACCCCGCCGCCTTCCGGGTCGGCATCCCGCTGGGCCGCGTCGCCGAACCCGGGGACATCGCCGACGCCGTGCTCTTCCTCGCCTCCGAGCGGGCCAGGCACATCACCATGCACGACCTCTTCGTAGACGGCGGCGCGACCCTCCGCGCCTGACCAGATTGGACCTCGATGCATTCGCTGACAACCGTCGTTGATCCGCTCGCCGGGTACGAACACGGCGGGTCGGTGCTCTTCTCCTCTCCCCGCCGTACCCTGCTGACCCACGGCGTCGAAACCGTCGTCGGCGGCGACCTCGGCGGACTGGCGGACCGGGTGGCCGCCGCGCTCGGCCCGGACGGCGTGGCGGCCGGGGCGATCGGGTTCGACGGCACGGCCCACCTGGTCGTCCCCCAGGCCGCGACCTGGTCGGAGCCGCTGGAGCCCGGTGCGGGGTCGCCGCGCGGCGGCTGGCGGGTACGCCCCGTCCCCGCGCCCGAGGACTACACGAAGGCGGTACGGCAGGCACTGGAGTCCATGGACGCGGGCCACCTCGAAAAGGTGGTCCTCGCCAGGACCCTCGAACTCGGCTCGGACGACCCGATCGAGGTGCGCGAGCTGCTGCGTCCCCTCCTCGGCCACGGCTACTCCTTCGCCGCGCCGCTGCCCGGCGGCCACACGCTCATCGGCGCCAGCCCCGAACTGCTCGTCTCCCGCGACGGCCGGACGGTCGTCGCCAACCCCCTGGCGGGCTCCGCCGCCCGCTCCGCCGACCCCGCCGAGGACCGCCGCCGCGCCGAGGCCCTGGCCTCCTCCGCCAAGGACCGGCACGAGCACCGCCTGGTCGTCGCGGCCGTGACCGACGCGCTGCGGCCGTACTGCGCGGACCTGGACGTGCCCGCGGCGCCCGAACTGACGTCGACCGAGACGATGTGGCATCTGTCGACCCGCGTCACCGGCGTGCTGCGCGACCCCGGTGTCTCCGTCCTGGCCCTCGCCGCCGCGCTGCACCCGACCCCGGCGGTGTGCGGGACGCCCGAGACCGAGGCCCGGCTGGCGATCGAGCGGCTGGAGCCGTTCGACCGGGGCTTCTACACCGGGATGGTCGGCTGGGCCGACGCGGCGGGCGACGGCGAGTGGGCGGTGACCATCCGCTGCGCCACGATCGAGGAGCGCACGCTGCGGCTGTACGCGGGGGCGGGCATCGTGCCCGGCTCCGACCCCGAACGGGAGCTGGCCGAGACCTCCGCCAAGTTCCGCACCATGCTGCGGGCGCTGGGGGTGAGCCCCGATGCACTGGCCTGAGGACGTCGCCGCCCGCTACCGGGCCGCGGGCCACTGGCGGGGCGAGACCTTCGGGCGCATGCTGCGCGACCTGGCCGCCCGGTACGGCGAGCGCCCCGCGCTGGTCTCCCCCTCGGCCCGGTGGACCTACCGCGACCTGGACGAGCGGGCCGACCGGCTCGCCGCCGGGCTGCGCGGTCTCGGCATCGGGCCCGGCGACCGGGTCGTCGTGCAGCTGCCGAACGTGCCCGAGTTCCACCAGGTCTGCTTCGCGCTGTTCCGGCTCGGCGCGTGGCCGGTCTTCGCGCTGCCCGCGCACCGCTCGGCGGAGATCTCCTACTTCTGCGCGTTCACCGAGGCCGCCGCCTACGTCTGCCCGGACGACGGCCACCGGGCCTTCGCCCCGGACACCCCCGCGCTCGTGCTGGGAGAGCTACCCGAGGCCGACCCCGTCGAACTGCCGGAGCCCGACCCCGCCGGAGTGGCATTCCTCCAGCTGTCGGGCGGCAGCACCGGGCTGCCCAAGCTGATCCCCCGGACCCACGACGACTACATCTACAGCTTCCGGGCCAGCGCCGAGATCTGCGGGCTGACCCCGGACAGCGTCTACCTGTGCGCGCTGCCCGCCGCGCACAACTTCCCGATGAGCTCCCCCGGGGTCTTCGGCGCGCTCAGCGCCGGGGCGGCCTCCGTCCTGGCCCCCGACCCCAGCCCCGGCACCTGCTTCCCGCTGATCGAACGCGAGCGCGTCACCATCACCGCGCTGGTCCCGCCGCTCGCGCTGGTCTGGCTGGACGCCGCGGCGGCGGGCGCGCACGACCTGTCCAGCCTGCGGGTGCTGCAGGTCGGCGGGGCCAAGTTCAGCCGGGAGGCGGCCAAGCGGGTCGGCCCCGAGCTGGGCTGCACGCTGCAGCAGGTCTTCGGCATGGCCGAGGGACTGGTCAACTACACCAGGCTCGACGACCCCGAGGACGTGATCGTCTCGACCCAGGGCCGTCCCATCTCACCCGACGACGAGATCCTCGTCGTGGACGACGAGGACCGCGAGAGCGAAACGGGCCACCTGCTGACCCGCGGGCCGTACACCATCCGCGGCTACTGGCGGGCCGAGGAGCACAACCGGACCGCCTTCACCGCCGACGGGTTCTACCGGACCGGCGACATCGTCCGGCGTACCCCCACCGGCCACCTGGTGGTCGAGGGCCGCGCCAAGGACCAGATCAACCGGGGCGGCGACAAGATCGCCGCCGAGGAGGTGGAGAACCACCTCCTGGCCCATCCGGCGATCCACGACGCCAACGTGGTCGCCGTCCCCGACCCCTACCTCGGCGAGCGCACCTGCGCGTACGTGATCTGCCGGGGCGAGGCGCCCTCGAAGGCCGCGCTCCGGGCGTTCCTTCGCGACCGCGGCATCGCCGCCTTCAAGATCCCCGACCGTTTCGAGTTCGTCGACGCCTTCCCGCAGACCGCGGTCGGCAAGGTCAGCAAGCGCCACCTACGTGAGAGGACATGACGATCATGGCGATCCCCTCGATCCAGCCCTACCCGATGCCGGTCGAGCTGCCGGTCAACCGGGTCGAGTGGCGTCCGGAGGCCGACCGCGCCGTGCTGCTCGTCCACGACATGCAGAACTACTTCCTGCGGGCCTTCCCCGCGGGCCAGTCGCCGACGGTCGAGCTGATGTCCAACGTCCTGGCGCTGCGCGAGCGCTGCGCCGACCTCGGGGTGCCCGTCGTCTACTCGGCGCAGCCCGGCGGGCAGAGCACCGAGCAGCGCGGGCTGCTGCTCGACTTCTGGGGCGACGGCATCGGCCACGACCCCCGGGAGGCCATGATCACCGACGAGCTGGCGCCCCGCGAGGGCGACGTGCTGCTCACCAAGTGGCGCTACAGCGCCTACCAGCGGACCGCCCTGGCCGACCTGATGGCCGAGCAGGGCCGTGACCAGCTCATCGTCTGCGGCGTCTACGCGCACATCGGCGTGCTGATGACCGCCTGCGAGGCGTTCATGCGCGACGTCCAGGCCTTCGTGGTCGCCGACGCCGTGGCGGACTTCTCCCTCGACCACCACCGGATGGCCCTGACCTACGCCGCCGAGCGCTGCGCGGTCACCGTCACCACCCGGCAGGTCAGCCGCGCGCTCTCGGCGGAGGTGGCCGGTGTCTGAGGCCGCCGAACGGCTGCGCGCCGAGATCGCCGAACTGCTCTACCTGGAGCCGGAGGAGCTGGGATTCGACGACGACCTCGTCGAGGCCGGACTCGACTCGATCAGGGTGATGACGCTGATCGAGCGGCGCCGCCGCGAGGGCGTCGAGGTCGGCTTCCCCGAGCTCGTGGAGAGGCCGACCATCGCGGCCTGGGCGGAGCTGCTGGGATGAGTGCCGGGACGAGTACGGGGACGGGTGCCGGGATGACGACCTCCGAGGCCTTCCCGCTCACCGGGGCCCAGGCCGGGATCTGGTTCGCCCAGCGCCTGGATCCCGGCAACCCCGTCTACAACACCGCCGACCGGATCGACGTCCACGGCCCCGTCGACCCGGCCCTGTTCGAACGCGCCCTGCGGCGCTGCCTGGCCGAGGCCGAGCCGCTCCGCCTGCGCTTCACCGAGGAGCCCGCCCAGTACCTGCCGGAGACGGACTCGCTGCGCGACTCCATCGCCTTCCTGGACCTGCGCGACCGGCCCGACCCCGGGGCCGCCGCCGACGCCTGGATGCGCGCCGACGTCGGGACGCCGGTCGACGTGGTGGCCGGGCCGCTGTCCGGTCACGCCCTGCTGCGTCTGGCCGACGACCGGTTCGTGTGGTACATGCGGGTGCACCACATCCTGATCGACGCCTACGCGCTGTCGATGCTGGTCGGCCGGGTCGCGGAGATCTACAACGCGCTGCTGGACGGCCTTCCTCCGGGGCCGGGGCCGTTCGGCGGCCTGCTGCCCGTGCTGGAGGAGGAGAAGGCCTACCTGGCCTCGGAGCGCCACGCCCGGGACCGGGCCTACTGGCTCGACCGGCTGGCCGGGGAGGGCGCGATCCCCGAACCCGCGGGTCTCGCCGGCCTGCCCGCGATGTCGGCCGGCGAGGTCCTGCGGCACCGTACGGAGCTGCCGGCCACCGGGCACTGGGATCCGCTCGCCCGGCAGGCGCGGGCGACCTGGGCGGACGTGGCCGCGGCCGGGCTGGCCGTCTATCTCGGGCGGCTCACCGGGGCCACCGACGTCCTGATCGGCCTGCCGCTGATGAACCGCTCCGGAGCCGCCCTCAGGGTGCCGTGCCTGGCGGTCAACGTGCTCCCGCTCAGGCTCGACGTGCGCCCCGGCATCCCGCTCGGCGACCTCGTCCGCCAGGCCGCGCGGCGGGTCGCGGAGGCCCGCAGGCACTCCCGCTACCGGATCGAGGAGCTCCGCCGCGAACTCGGCCTGTCGGGCACCTCGCGGGCCCTGTTCGGGCCGCTGCTCAACATCAAGCCCTTCACGTCCGAGGTGAAGTTCGGCGGCGCCCGCGCCACGGTCGACAACCTCGCCGCCGGGCCGGTGGACGACCTGGCCGTCGCGCTGCTCCTCGACGGCGACCGCCTCACCCTCGAACTCGACGGCAACGCCGCCCTCTACTCGGAGGAGTCGCTCGCCGCGCACGCCCGCCGGCTGGCGCGGCTGCTGACGGCCCTGGCCACCACGCCGCCGGAGACCCCCGTCGGCCGTCTGTCCCTGCTGACCGAGGAGGACGAGGCCGCCCTGGCCGCCTCCTCCGCCGTCTCCTTCCCCGCCGCCGGGCGCGCCCCGCAGTGCGGCGGCACGCCGAGGACCGTCGTCGAGAGCTTCGACGAGCAGGTGCGGCTGACCCCCGGCGAGGTGGCGCTGCGGTGCGCCGGACAGACACTGACCTTCGCCGAGCTGGCCGCGCGGGCCGACCGGCTGGCCCTGCGGCTGGCCGAGGAGGGCGCGGGCCCCGGGCGGATCGTCGCGCTGGAGCTGCCCCGCTCCGCCGACCTGGTGGTCGCGCTGCTCGCGGTACTGCGCAGCGGTGCCGCGTTCCTGCCGATCGACCCGGCCTATCCGGCCGAACGGCGGGAGTTCATGCTGGCGGACGCGCGGCCCTCGATCGTGGTCACCCCGCAGTGGCCGGCCGAACGGGAGACACCCCCGGCCACCGGTTCCGTGCCCGCCGCCGTGCCCGCCGCCGTGCCCGCCGCCGTGTCCACCGCCGTGTCCACCGCCGTGTCCGCTCCCGTGCCCGTGGAGCCCGACGACGCCGCCTACATCATCTACACCTCGGGATCGACCGGGCTGCCCAAGGGCGTGGTGGCCACCCACCGGGGTCTGGCGGCCCTGCTCGCCTCCCACCGCGAACGGCTGTTCCCCGCCGGAAGGCGGCTCCGGGTGGCGCACACCGCGTCCTTCTCGTTCGACGCCTCGCTGGACCCGCTGCTGTGGATGCTCGGCGGGCACGAGCTGCACCTGCTCGACGACGACACCTACCGCGACCCCGAGGCGCTGACCGCCTACGTCCGCGAGCAGGCCGTCGACTACCTCGACCTGACCCCCTCGCACCTGAAGGAGATGCCCGGCCTGATGACGGCGCCTCCGGGGATCGTGGTGGTCGGCGGCGAGGCCGTGCCCGAGCCGCTCTGGCGGAGGCTGCGCGAGCGCACCCTGGCGGTCAACCACTACGGCCCGACCGAGGTCACCGTCGACGCCTACACCTGGCTCGGCGACGGCCGGCAGGGGCCGACCTCGGGCACCCGCGCGCACGTGCTCGACCACGCCCTGCGGCCGGTGCCGCCCGGCGTCGCGGGTGAGCTGTACCTGTCCGGCGACGGCCTGGCGCGCGGCTATCTCGGCCGGCCCGCGCTGACCGCCGAGCGGTTCGTGGCCGGGCCCGGCGGCTCACGCATGTACCGGACCGGCGACCGGGCCCGCTGGACGCCCGGCGGGGGACTCGAACTCCTCGGGCGCACCGACGACCAGGTCAAGGTGCGCGGGATCCGCGTCGAGCCCGGCGAGATCGAGGCCGTCCTGGAACGGCATCCCGGTGTCGCCGCGGCGGCGGTGGCCGTCCGCGGGGACCGCCTGGTCGCCTACGCGGTACGGGCCGAACCCGCGCCCGCGACACCGGACGCGGCGGGCACGGCGGAGCTGCGGGAGTTCGTCGCGGGCAGTCTGCCCCCGGGCATGGTGCCCGCCACGGTCATGTGGCTGGAGGCGCTGCCGCGCACGCCGAACGGCAAGCTCGACCGTGCCGCCCTGCCCGACCCGGGCACGGCCGTACGGCGTGGCCGCGCGCCGCGCGGCCCGCAGGAGCGGGCGATGTGCGAGCTGTTCCGCGAGGTCCTCGGGGTGCCCGGCGTCGGGGCGGACGACGGCTTCTTCGACCTCGGCGGCCACTCGCTGCTCGCGGCGCGGCTGGCCGTGCGCGTCAAGGAGACCTTCGGCGTCCGGATGCCGATCGCCACGATCTTCGAGGTGCCCACGGCGGCCGGGCTGGTCGCCCGGCTGCCCGCGGGCCAGGCCGCCAGGCCGCCGCTACGGCCCGCCCCCCGGCCCACACCGATACCGCTGTCGTCCGCCCAGGCGAGGCTGTGGTTCCTGTACCGGATCGAGGGGCGGACCCCGACCTACAACATCCCGCTCGCGATCCGCCTGTCCGGCCCGATGGACCGCGACGCCCTGCGGGAGGCGCTCGGCGACGTCGTGGCCAGGCACGAGATCCTGCGGACGGTCTTCCCCGACGAGCAGGGCACGCCCAGGCAGCACATCCTGGATCCGGGTCCCGTCCCCCTGCCGGTCTGGCAGCCCGACGACCCGGCCGTGGCCATGCGGACGATCGCGCGGCGCGGGTTCGACCTGGCCGCCGAACCGCCGCTCCGCGCCCACCTGCTGCGCCGCGGTTCCGGAGACCACGTGCTGGTGCTGGTCCTGCACCACATCGCCGGCGACGGCTGGTCGACGGGGCCGCTGGTGCGCGACCTGCTCACCGCCTACGAGGCCAGGAGGTCCGGCGCCGCCCCGGCGTTCGAGCCGCTGCCGGTGCAGTACGCCGACTACACGCTCTGGCAGCTCGGCCTGCCGGACAACGACCTCACCCACTGGACGCGGGCCCTGGCGGGGCTGCCCGACCAGCTGGAGCTGCCCGCCGACCGGCCCAGACCGCCGGTTTCGAGCGGGGCAGGGGGGACGGTCCCGATCAGACTGGCCCCCGAGCTGGTCGCGGCCATCGAGGAGCTGGCGCGGGCGAGCCGTACCAGCGTGTTCATGGTCCTGCACGCCGCGCTCGCGGCGCTGCTCACCCGGCTCGGCGCGGGCACCGACATCCCGATCGGCACACCGGTCGCGGGCAGGCACGACAGCGCGCTGGACGACGCCGTCGGGTTCTTCGTCAACACGCTGGTACTGCGAGCGGACACCTCGGGCGACCCGTCCTTCGGCGAGTTGCTGGAGCGGGTCAGGACGGCCGACCTCGCCGCCTTCGACCACGCCGACCTGCCCTTCGAGCGGCTGGTCGAGGCGCTCAACCCGCCCCGGTCCCGCAACCGGCACCCGCTGTTCCAGGTGATGCTCGTGTACCAGAACGCCCCGGCGCCGGGGGTCGAGGTGGTGCACACCGGGACCGCCAAGTTCGACCTGACCCTGAACCTCGACGAGACCGGGGCCGGGTTCCTGGAGTACGGTTCCGACCTGTTCGACCGGGGGACGGCCGCGAGCATCGCCGGACGGCTGACCCGCCTGCTGGCCCAGGCCGTCGCCGACCCGGCCAGGCCGATCGGCGCGCTCGACATCATGGACGACGCCGAGCGCCGGACCGTGCTCAGGGAGTGGAACGGCGACCTGGTCAGCGAACCGGGCCCGACGCTGCCCGACCTGTTCGAGGCCCAGGTCCGCCGCACGCCGCGCGCCGTCGCCGTGGACCACCTCACCTACGCCGGGCTGAACGCGCGGGCCAACCGGCTGGCGCACAAACTCCTCGCGCACGGCGCGGGCCCCGGGGGCATCGTGGCGCTGTCGCTGCCCAGATCGGCGGACCTGGTGGTCGCGCTGCTCGCGGTGCTGAAGGCGGGGGCGGCCTACCTGCCGCTGGACCCCTCCTACCCCAGGGACCGGCTCGACTACATGATCGAGGACGCGGGTCCCGTCTGCGTGGTCGACACCGAGTGGCTGGACGACCTCGCCGACTGGTCCGCCCACGACCCGGAGCGGTCGCTCGCCCCGGGCGACGCCGCCTACGTGATCTACACCTCCGGCTCGACGGGCAGGCCGAAGGGGGTGCTCGTGTCGCACCACAACGTGGTCCGGCTGTTCGGCGCCACCGACCCGTGGTTCGGGTTCGGCCCCAAGGACGTGTGGACGCTGTTCCACTCCTACGCGTTCGACTTCTCGGTGTGGGAGCTGTGGGGGGCGCTGCTGTACGGCGGCCGCCTCGTCGTGGTGCCCTACGAGGTGAGCAGATCCCCCGCGGACTTCCTCGACCTGCTGGAGCGCGAGCGGGTCACCGTGCTCAACCAGACGCCCTCGGCCTTCTACCAGCTGGTCGCGGCCGACGACGGGCGTGACCTGGCGCTGCGGTACGTGGTGTTCGGCGGGGAGGCGCTGGAGCTGGCCCGGCTGGCCGACTGGTACGCCCGCAGGCCGGAGGGGCCGTCGCTGGTCAACATGTACGGCATCACCGAGACGACCGTGCACGTCACCCACATGCCGCTGTCCGCCGGTCACCGGGAGGGCAGCCTCGTCGGCCGGGGCATCCCCGACCTGCGGGTCTACCTGCTGGACGACGCCCTGCGGCCGGTTCCGCCCGGCGTCGTCGGCGAGATGTACGTGGCGGGCGACGGCCTGGCCCGGGGCTACCTCGGGCGTCCCGGGCTGACCGCCGAGCGGTTCGTCGCCGACCCGTACGGCCCGCCCGGCGGGCGCATGTACCGTTCGGGCGACCTCGCCCGCTGGCGGCGGGACGGCACCCTCGACTACGTGGGCCGGGCCGACCAGCAGGTCAAGGTCCGCGGCTTCCGGATCGAGCTCGGCGAGATCGAGGCGGTGCTGCTGCGGCATCCCTCGGTCGGGCAGGCCGCGGTGGTCGTCCGCGAGGACAGGCCCGGCGACAAGCGCCTGGTGGCCTACGTCGTCCCGGCCGGTCCCGCCCCGGACGACGGGCGGGAAACCGGGCGGGAGGCGACCGCCCCGGACACCGCCACGCCGGCCGCCCTCGCACCGGACGGCACGGCGCCGGAGGCGGCGATACCGGAGGCGGCGGCACCGGGCGCGGCCTGGCCGGACGCCGCCGAGCTGCGCGGGTTCGCGGCCCGGTCGCTGCCCGAGCACATGGTGCCCTCGGCGGTCGTCGGGATGGCGGCGCTGCCGCTCACCGTCAACGGCAAGCTCGACCGGAGGGCGCTGCCCGCGCCCACGGCGGCGGTCACCGAGGGGCGGCCACCGGCCAACCCCCGCGAGGAGACGCTCTGCGCGCTCTTCGCCGAGGTCCTCGGCCTGCCGAGGGTCGGCGTCGACGACGGTTTCTTCGACCTGGGCGGGCACTCCCTGCTCGCGGTACGCCTGGTCGCGCGGATCCGGGAGGTCCTCGGCGTCGAGGTCACCATCGGGTCGCTGTTCGAGGCGCCGACCGTCGCCGGGCTCGCCGCGCTGGCCGAGGGCGGCGCCACGATCGACCCCCTGGCGGTGCTGCTGCCGCTGCGCGAGTCGGGCTCCGGGGCGCCGCTGTTCTGCGTCCATCCGGCGGGCGGGCTGAGCTGGTGCTACAGCGGCCTGATCCGGCACGTGCCCGACCGTCCGATCTACGGCCTGCAGGCCCGCCACGACCCGCTGCCCACCTCGCTGCGGGAACTGGCCGCCGACTACGTGGCGCAGATCAGGCGGATCCGGCCCGAGGGGCCGTACCACCTGCTGGGCTGGTCGACCGGCGGCGTGATCGCGCAGGAGATGGCCGTGCAGCTGCGGCTGGCCGGGCAGAAGGTGGCGCTGCTGGCGATCCTGGACGCCTACCCGGCCGAGGGGCTGCGGGACCTGCCGGTCTCCGACGAGGCGGAGGCGCTGGAGGCGCTGCTCACCATGGGCGGGTTCACGCCGGACGCCGCGCTCACGATGGAGGGGGTCGTCGAGGTGCTGCGCCGCGAGGCGAGCCCGCTGTCCGGCCTGCCCGTCGAGACCCTCGGGTCGCTCAAGGACCTCTACCTGAACACCAACCACCTGGTCCGCGGCCTGGACACCCGGGTGTTCGACGGCGACGTGCTCTTCTTCCGCGCGACCGTCGACACGATCGACGACACCCTCACCCCCAACACCTGGCGGCCCCACGTCACCGGCGTCATCGACGCCCACGACGTGGCCTGCAGCCACAAGGACATGACCCGGCCGGGACCGATCGCCGAGATCGGCGCGATCGTCTCGGCCCGACTCAAGGAGCCGAACGCGTGAACCCCTTCGACGATCCCGACGGCGAGTTCCTCGTCCTGGTCAACGAGGAGGGCCAGCACTCCATCTGGCCGTCGTTCGCCGAGGTCCCCGACGGATGGACGGCCCGCTTCGGCCCCGACGCCCGCGCCGCCTGCCTCGCCTACGTCTCGGCCCACTGGACCGACCTGCGGCCCCGGAGCCTGTCCCGGTGAGAACGGGGCTCATGCCGTCGAGAACGGCGGTGCTGGCGATCTACGTGACGGCCATGTGCATGAACGGGCTGGACGCGACGATCGTCAACCCGGCGCTGTTCATCATCGGGACCGACCTCGGGGTGGGGGGCACCGCGACCAACCTGGTCGAGGTCGCCTTCCTCACCAGCCTGTCGGTCTCCATGCCGGCCGCCGGGTGGCTGTGCGACAGGTACGGCGCGGCGCGGGTGTTCCTGGGCGCCCTGGCGGCGTTCACGGTGGCGTCCGCGCTGTGCGGGGTCGCCTGGGACCTGGGGTCGCTGGTGGCGTTCAGGGTGCTGCAGGGGGTGGGCGGCGGGCTGCTGACCCCGGCCGGCATGACGCTGCTGTTCGTCACCTACCCGCCCGAGGAGCGGATGCGCCTGTCGAGGTACATCGTGGTGCCGACCGCGCTGGCGCCCGCGCTGGGCCCGGTCCTGGGCGGGCTGCTGGCCGAGCACCTCTCGTGGCGCTGGGCGTTCCTCGTCAACGTCCCGTTCGGGCTGGCCGCGGTGGTCCTGGGCGTCGTGACCGTCGGCGCCACCGCCCCGGCGCCGGAGACGACCGGCCGGTTCGACCTGCGCGGGCTCCTGCTGGCCGCCTCGGGGTTCGGGCTGCTGATGTTCGGGCTCGGGGAGGGGGCGGTGCGCGGCTGGACGTCCCCGTGGGTCGTGGCGGCGCCGGTCGCCGGGGCCGTACTGGTCGGCCTGCTGGTCAGGACGGCTCCGAGGACCGCCTCGCCCCTGCTGGACCTGGGACTGCTCGCCGACGGCGGCTTCCTGCGCGGCGTCCTGACGGCCTGCCTGTCGGCGGCCGGGCTGATGGGCATGCTGTTCGTCTTCCCGCTGATGTACCAGGACGGGCTGGGCGCGTCGGCGGCGGACGCCGGGCTGGTGGTCTTCCCCGAGGCGCTGGGGCTGATGGCGGCCGGGTTCCTCGTGGACCGGGTCTGCGCCCGCCTGGGCGAGCGGGTGGTGGTCACGGCCGGCCTGCTCGGCGGCGGAGCGCTGTTCGCGGCGCTCGCCCTGGGTGACTTCGGCCCGTGGACGCTGCGGGCGGTCATGTTCGCCGTGGGGTTCGTGCTCGGCCAGGCGGTGACGGTGGTCCAGATCTCGGCGTTCGCCGGGATCGGCCCGGAGGTGATGGGCCGGGCGATGACCCTGTTCCAGTCGCTGCGCATGCTCGGCGGCGCGCTGGGCGTGGGGGTCTGCGCCCTGGCCCTCTCCTCGGGCTACCGGGCCGCGATGCTCGTCGCCGCGGCCCTCGTACTGGCGGGGGCGGTGGCCGAGGTCACCCGGCCGCGGGACTCCGGACCAGATCTGCCGCCGTCCAGGCCATCATGACGGCGGCGTCGATGAGCGCGCGGTCCGCCACGGGGGCCGCGGCGGCGTCGGCGAAGGAGGCGTCGTGCGGAACGGCGTCTCCCGAGCCGATGTCGAGCATGGGGTGGATCGCGCGGACCGCGTGGGAGACGTTGCCCATGTCGGTCATCGCGAACGGTCCGCGCTCGACCGGGGCCGGACGGCCGAGCGCGGCGGCGTTGGCCGCGTAGAGCCCGGCCAGCCCGGCGTCGTCGCGGAAGTCGAGGTAGTCGGGCTCGGGGCGGGCCAGGCGGACCTCGCAGCCGGTCGCCGTCGCGGCGCCGGTGAAGCAGGCCTCGACCCGGGCGCGCAGGGCCGCGAGGTCCTCCGCCGCGGCGGCCCTGATCTCGTAGCTCGCCGTCGACCTGGCGGGGATGACGTTGGGCGCCTCGCCCGCCCCGGTCACCACGCCGTGCACGTGCCTGCCCGGCGGGAGGTGCTGGCGCAGCAGCCCGATCGCGACCTGGGCCAGGGTCATCGCGTCGGCGGCGTTGCGGCCCTCGTGCGGGGCCAGGGTGGCGTGGGCAGCGCGGCCGAGGTATTCGACGTCGAGCGTGCCGAGGGCGAACGAGCGGAACCTGACGGTCTCGAACGGGCCGGGATGCACCATCATCGCCGCGTCCACGCCGTCGAAGACACCCGCGTCGAGCATCAGGGCCTTGCCGCCGCCGCGTTCCTCCGCCGGGGTGCCGATCACCTTCACGGTCAGGCCGAGGTCGTCGGCGAACGGCACGAGCGCCAGCCCCGCGCCCACCGCGGCCGCGGCGATGACGTTGTGCCCGCAGGCGTGGCCGAGCCCGGGCAGCGCGTCGTACTCGGCGCAGAACGCGACCGTCGTCGGGCCGGAGCCGTACGAGGCGGAGAACGCGGTCGGCAGCCCGGCCACGCCCGCGGTCACCGCGAACCCCGCGGAGCCCAGGACCTCCGCGGTCCACTCCGCGGCCCGATGCTCCTCGAACGCCGTCTCGGGGTGCGCGTGGATGCGGTGGCTCAGCCCGACCAGCGTGCCGGCGTGCCGCAGCACACGCTCGCGGATCCCGTCCTTCACCGCGCCCGTCCCCTCCACCGCGGCCGTTTCCCCTCCCGCCGCCATCGCGTCCGCCCTCTCTCCCGTCGCCGTCACGTCCCGCACCGCTGCCGTCCTCTCTCCCGTCGCCGTCCCGCCCGTCCCCTCGCCCGCCGCCGTCCCGGTCCCCGTCACCGCCACCCCCCGGTCAGGCGGACGAGGCCGTCGGCGAGGCCGCCGAGCCAGCAGGCCGGGTCGTGGCCGCCGTTGTACTCGGTGAGGGTCACCTCGTATCCCTTGGCGGCCAGGACCTGGACGAACCTGCGGTTCTCGGCCAGCAGCATCCACTCGCCCCTGCCGACCTCGACGTGGAGGCGGACCGGCAGGCGAGGCGCCCGCTCGTACCGCCGGGTCAGCCACTCCGGGTCCTCGTCGCTCCACCAGTAGGAGCCCGACTGCGACAGCACGTTGCCGAACCGCTCCGGGGCGACGAACGCCGCGTACGAGGAGGTGAGGCCGCCGAAGCTCTGTCCGGCGACGACGGTCAGCGCGGGATCGGCCGTCACCCCGTACTCGCGTCCGGCCCAGGGCAGCACCTCGTCGGCCAGGTGCCGGACGAACGGCTCGTGGCAGGCCATCTCCCGGAGCCTGCTCTCCCTGTCGACCGCGTCGGGCATCAGCGCGACCATCGGCGGGATCCGCCCCTCGGCGATCAGGTTGTCCAGCGTCGGCCCGATCAGCTCCGCCCACGAGTCGCCGTCGAGGAGGACCGCGACCGGACAGGGGCCCGTGCCGTGCCCCGGTGGCGTGTAGACCCAGATCCGCCGCCCCGCGACCTCGCCGAGGTGGATCCGCCCCTCGGGGACGCCCGGGCGCCGCTCCCGGTACGGCTGCGCGGGCGCCTGCGGCAGTTCGAGCAGGGAGGAGGGGTTTCGGCCGTGCTGCCCGGGAAGCCGGACCGGGTTGCCCGGGTCGGGCAGCGCCGTCAGCATGACGCGCAGCCAGGAGTCGCGGTCGGTGCCGGGGATCTCGGCGCAGGGCAGGATCTGGTAACCGGCCCGCAGGTCCGCGTCGAGCTCGTAGGTCAGGCGGAGCACGTCGCTGCCCGGCACCCTGCGCATCACGTGGCCGCCGATGTCGCCCGCGTGGCGGTCCTTGTCGGTCAGCGTGTTGATCAGCACGACCGCCCGCTCGTCGGCGGACCTCGCCCGCCACAGGAAGGTCACCAGAAACCTGCCCGGGGTGGGGGCGGGCTCGATCAGCGGGGTGATCGGATCCCCCGCCTCCCACCTCCACTCGGGGGACCCGTGGGTTCCGGGGGGCTCGGGGAGCCTGGGAAGCTGGGACGACATTCACGACCTCCGGTTCGACAGCAGGGTCCACAGCAGGAACGGGCCGCCCAGGATGCTCGTCACGACGCCGACCGGAATCTCGGCGCCGTCGATCAGGACACGGCCGGCGGTGTCGGCGGCCACGGTGAGAGCGGCGCCGGTGATCAGGGAGCCGACGAGCGGGATCCGGGCGGGCCCGGACAGGCGGGCGGCGATGACCGGGGCGGCCAGCGCGACGAAGGCGACGGGGCCGCCGACGCCGATCGCCAGGCCCGCGAGGGTGACGGCCAGGGCGAGGGTGAGCAGCCGGATCACCGCCGGTCGCACCCCGAGCCCGGCGCCGACGTCGTCGCCGAAGCGGAGCACCGTCAGCGGCCGGGCGACGGCCAGCGCGAGGGGGAACAGCGCGGCCAGGCCGACCGCGACGGGCAGTGCGACCGGGTAGCCGCGCCCGGCGAGGCTGCCGATGGTCCAGGAGTAGATCGCGGTGGCCGAGCCGAGCCCGCGCCAGGCCAGGAGCGACTGGACCAGCGCGCCCGCCAGGGTGGTGATCGCCAGGCCGGTGACGATGAACCGGTAGCCCTGGGTGCCGATCCCGCCGGAGACGGCGAACACCACCACGGCCGCGACGAGCGCGCCGAGCGGGCCGGTCCACCAGTGCTCGAAGAGCGTCGCCGCCGAGGAGGTCAGGCCGCCGAGCATGATGGCGATGACCGCGCCCTGGTTGATGCCGAGCATGTCGGGCGTGGCCAGTGGATTGCGGGCCAGCGCCTGGGTCAGGCAGCCGGACAGTCCCAGCGCGGCTCCCGCGACCAGTCCCGCGACGATCCTCGGCAGCCGGATCTCCTGGACGAGCAGGACGTGCCCGCCCTCGCCGAGGCCCCGCAGGGCGGCCAGCGCCTGGCTCGCCGACATTCCGGACTGCCCGGCCGTGAGCGCGACCACCGTGGCCGCCCCCGCTAGCGCGGCCAGGACGGCGGCGACGAGGGCGGAGCGCGGCGGGAGCAGGATCGAGCAGGCGCCGAGCCGTACCGGCAGGCTGCCGGACGGCACCGGTCTCGGCGGCGGGACGGGGGACGGTGCCGGTACCGGAGCCCGTGCCGTCCGCGACGCGCTGGACGGCACGGGCTCCGCCCGTCCGCCCGGTCCCGTGACGAACGCGCCGAGCAGCCTCGCGGGCGCCCGGGTGATCCCCCGGGCACCCCGCGCGGCCTTCACGGCCGACAGGTCACCGGCGCCCGCGGCGACGGCGCGGGAGCGGGCGACCACGATCAGCACGGGCCCGCCGAGCACGGCGACCAGCAGCGAGACCGGAGCCTCGTAGGGGCGCATGATCACCCGGGCGAGCACGTCCGCGCCGAGCAGGACCGCGGCCCCGGTCAGGCCGGACAGCACGATCCGAGGGCCGATCCCGGCGCCGATCACGGTCCTGGCCAGATAGCCGGACAGCAGGCCGAGGAACCCGATCGGCCCGGCCACGGCGACGGCGGCGGCGCTGAGCAGGGTCACCGCCACGGTCACCGTGATCCGCGTGCGCCCCGGCCGGTGCCCCAGGGTCACGGCCGTGTCGTCGCCGAGGGCGAGCGCGGCCAGCGGCCTGGCGCTGAAGGCGGCGATGACCAGCCCGGCCAGGATCGCCGGGGAGACCGACAGGACGCGTTCCATGGGGACGCCCGCCAGCGAGCCGAGCACCCAGAACCGGTACTGGTCGAAGGTGACGGGGTCGGCGACCAGCATGGCCGAGGTGATCCCGGTGAGCGTGGCCGACAGCGCCGCGCCCGCCAGGACGAGTTTGAGCGGGGAGAACCGCGAGCCGATCAGCAGCACGGCGCCGGTGGCCGCCAGCGCGCCGCCGAGCGCCCAGACCAGGTAGGCGCCGCCGGTCTGCGCGCCCGCGTAGACGATCCCCACGACCACGCCCAGCGCGGCGCCGGAGTTCACCCCGAGCAGGCCCGTCTCGGCGAGCGGGTTGCGCGTGACGGTCTGCAGCAGCATGCCCGAGACGCCGAGCGCGGCGCCGACCACGAGCGCGGCCAGCGTGCGGGGCACCCGCAGCGTGGTGACCACCATCTCCAGGTGGTGGTCGCCGCGGGCTCCGAGCAGGTAGTCGACGACCTGCCCCGGCGCGACCCGGCCCGCCCCGGTCAGCACGGAGACGGCGCCGAGGGCCGCGACCGCCGCCGCGCACAGTCCGAACACCAGACGGGAGGCCCGGGGTTGGGTAAACATAAGGTAAGGCTAACCTAAAATAGGCAAGCCTTGCCTAATTAATTCAGGAGTTCACATGACCCCCCTCCGTACGGTCGGCGCCCTGTTCGCCGCCGCGCTCGCCGCCCTGTCCGTCGCGGCCTGCGGCGCCTCCGCCACGACCCCGTCGGCGAACTCGTCGGCGGCGCCCGCCGCCGCCCCGGCCGCCGCCGCGACCCGCGAGGTGAAGGACGCGACCGGCACGCTGATCAAGATTCCGGCCGAGCCGAAGCGCGTGGTCACCCTCACCCAGGAGGACCTCGACGCCGCCCTCGCCCTCGGCGTCACCCCGGTCGGCATCACCAACGGCCAGGGGATGGACAGGCCGCCCGCCTACCTGGCCGACAAGGTCCAGGGCATCGCCGTGGTCGGCGACCTGCTCCAGCCGGTGATCGACAAGGTCGTGGAGGTCAAGCCCGACCTGATCCTCGCCGGGGACATGCAGGACCAGCAGGTCCTCGACCAGCTCCGCAAGATCACCCCCGCGACCGTCGTCACCATGGCCCCGACCGACGACTGGAAGCTGTCGTTCATGGGGATCGGCAACACGCTCAACAAGCTCGCCGAGGCCAAGAAGGTCCTCGCCGACTACGACGCCGAGATCGCCGAGGCCAAGGGCAAGGTCAAGCCCGCCGAGGTGAGCATCGTGCGCTGGAACCCGCAGGGCCCGAGCTGGATGGAGAAGCGGCAGTTCTCCGGGCTCGTCGCCGCCGACCTCGGCCTGACCCGCCCCAAGGCCCAGGACAAGGACGGCACCGCCCACTCCATGCCGCTGAGCCTGGAGGCCCTGTCCGACATCGACGGCGACTGGCTGTTCGTGTCCACCCTCACCGCCGACGGGGACAAGGCCCTCGCCGAGGTCAAGGAGACGCCCGCCTTCAAGGAGCTGAAGGCGGTCGAGAACGGCCACGTGGTCTCGGTCGACGGTTCCGTCTGGAGCACCCGCGGCGCCCCGCTCGCCGCCCGGGTCGTCCTCGGCGACCTGGTCAAGGCCCTGGCGGGCTGACCCCCTCCCGGACTCCGCCGGTTCGCCGGCGGATTTCCCTGTCGCGGCGCCCCGCGACGTGCTATCAATTAAATGACCAAACGAGGACGTCTGGTCAAAATATTGTGAGCGCTCGGGGCGGGAGCATGGAGCAACGGGGCAGGAAGGCGGGACGGCCACCTCAGGACGCCGCGCTGCGGCTGGAGCGGGCGCACCGCATCCTGGACAGCGCCACGGGCCTGGTCCTGCGTCAGGGCTACGACGGGACCACCGTCGAGGACATCGCCCGGCACACCGGGATCGCCAAGGGCACGATCTACCTGCACTGGCGGACCCGCGAGGAGCTGTTCGCCGCGCTGCTGCGCCGGGAGCGGCTGGAGATGCTCTCCGAGGTACGGCGGCGCGCCGAGGAGAGCCCCGGCACGGTCGGCGACCTGCTGGGGCTGCTCGCCTCCGAGCTCATGCGCAAGCCGCTGACGAGGGCGAGCGTGCTCGGCGACTCGGAGGTGCTCGGCAAGCTCATCCGCCGCAAGCGCGACGGCGGCGTGAGCGACGACCTGCGCGACGGCCTCGGAGGCTATCTGGACGCGCTGGCGGCGCACGGCGGCCTGCGCACCGACCTGTCGCCCGCCGAGCGCGTGACCGCGCTCGTCTCCGTCCTCTACGGGTTCCTGATCGTCTCGCGGATGCTGCCGCGGGACTACCGGCCCTCCGACGAACGGCTGGCCGAACTGCTCGCCGACGCGGGAGCCCGGACGCTGGAGCCCGGTGCCCCGGTCTCCGCCGACGACGCCCGCGCGATCTCCCGGGCGACCCTGCGCTTCCTCGACCTCGCCCTGGAGAGCGCGCGGCGCAAACTACACGTCTCGCTCGGCATCCAGGACCCCGGCGTTCAGGGCAGCGGCGTTCAGGGCAGCGGCGTTCAGGGCAGCGGCGTCCGAGAGCCCGACGTTCCGAAGCCCGACGTCCACGAGCCCGATGTCCGAGAGCTCGGCGTCCGGAAGCCCGATGTCCCGAAGCCCGGCGTCAGGGAGCCGGGTCCCCCACGCCTCGCCGTCCATGAGCCGGGCCCCCAGGAGAACACGCCATGAAGATCCTTCCCCTCGACGACCCCGCGGCCGACCTCGCCACGGCGGGCGGCAAGGGCGCCTCACTGTCCCGGCTGGCCCGCGCCGGTCTGCCCGTGCCCGGCGGCTTCCACGTCACCACGGAGGCCTACCGGGACTTCGTCTCGCGTGACGGCCTGCACGAGCTGATCATGCGGGCCGTCGCGGAGGCGTCCCCCGACGAGGCCGCCCGGCGGATCTCGGCCCTGTTCGCCGCCCGGGAGATGCCCGAGGGGACCGCCGCGGAGATCCGCGCCGCGTACGCGAGGCTCGGCGACGACGTGCCCGTCGCCGTGCGCTCCTCGGCCACCGCCGAGGACCTTCCCGAGATGTCGTTCGCCGGGCAGCAGGAGACCTACCTCAACATCCGGGGCGACGCCCTGCCGGGGGCGGTCAAACGCTGCTGGGCCTCGCTGTGGACCGCGCGCGCCATCGCCTACCGCGCCGGCAACGGCGTCCCCCAGGACGAGGTGGCGCTGGCGGTCGTGGTCCAGGAGCTGGTGCCCGCGGACGCGGCGGGCGTCCTGTTCACCGTGAACCCGATCACCGGCGCGCGCGACCAGATGATGATCAACGCCTCCTGGGGTCTGGGCGAGGCCGTCGTCGGCGGCCTGGTGACCCCGGACACCGTCGTGGTCGGCAGGGACGGCCACGAGATCGTCGAGGAGCGCGTCGGCGAGAAGGACGTCATGACGGTCCGCGCCCCCGAGGGCACGCGTGAGGAGCCGGTGCCGCCGAAGCTGCGCCGCGCCGCCGTGCTGGACCGGGCGCAGGCCGTACGGCTCGCCGAGCTGGGCGCCCGGATCGAGGAGCTGTACGGCACCGCCATGGACGTCGAGTGGGCCAGGCGGGACGGGACGTTCCTCATCGTGCAGGCCCGTCCTGTCACCGGGCTCGGGCGGCGGGTCGAGGAGTGGAACGACAGCCTGACCGGCGAGTACCTGTGGACCTCCGCGAACCTCGGCGAGGCCGTTCCCGACGTGATGACACCGTGCACGTGGTCGCTCGTGCAGATCTTCATCCACGAGGCCATGTCCGCCTCGGCCCTGCCCGGGTTCGACCTGGTCGGCAACATCGGCGGCCGGTTCTACATGAACCTGAGCGTCGTGGTCTCGATAGCCAGGGCCCTGGGCATGCAGGGGCGGCTCAGCGCGACCGAGCAGGTCTTCGGCAAGCTCCCGCCGGGCCTGGACGTGCCGCTGCTGCCCACCTCGCGCTGGCGGATCATCGCGAGCGTGCTGCCGCTCGGCTTCGCCATCCAGAAGAAGGTGGCGGCCAACCTGAAAAGGATGCCCGGCTTCCTGGCCACCGCGCGGGAGCGCTGCACGACGCTGCACGAGCGGGCCACCGCCGCGGCCACCCCGGGCGAGCTGGCCGATCTGTGGGAGCGGGAGCTGCTGCCGTACTTCGTCGAGGCCTGCCGGGTCTTCGAGGCCGCCGGACGCCAGGGCGGCGGCTCCCTGGTCTGGACCCGTGACAGGCTGCGCAGGCTGGTGGGCGAGGTCGACGCGGAGGCCATGCTCACCGGCGCCGGCTCCGACGGGGAGCTGGCCAGCCTCGGGCCGATCGTCGGCCTGGAGAGGCTCGCGGCGGGCGAGATCGACCGGGAGGAGTTCGCCCGCGTCTACGGGCACCGCGGCGCGCACGAGTTCGAGGTCTCCGTCGCCAGGCCGGGCGAGGATCCGGGGTGGATCGACGCGCAGCTGGCGAGCATGTCCGGCGACCGGCGGCACGCGGGTGCCCTGCTCGACCGCCAGCGGGAGGCGCGCGAGGCCGCCTGGAAACGGTTCGAGCAGCGCTATCCCGGCAAGGCCGCCAAGATGCGGCTGCGGATCCGGCGCTGGAACGCGACCGTCCGCGACCGGGAGACGACCCGATCCGAGGTGATCCGCGTCATCTGGGCGGTGCGCGCCCTCGTCCTGCGGGCCGGGGTGCTCACCGGTCACGGCGACGACCTGTTCTTCCTGTCGATCCAGGAACTGGTCACCGTCCTGCGCGGCGACGACGGGCCGCTGGCCGAGGTGGCGGTCAGGCGGGCGACCTACGAGCGCTACGCCGCGCTGCCCGCCTACCCCACGCTGATCGTCGGCCGCTTCGACCCGGTCCGCTGGGCCGCCTCCCCCGGGCGGCGCGGAGACATCTTCGACGCCAGGGGCGGGGACATCCCGGTGAGCGACACGATCACCGGCTTCCCGGGCGCGCCCGGCGTCGTCGAGGGCGTGGCCCGGATCATCGCCGGTCCCGAGGACGGCGACCGGCTCGCCCCGGGCGAGATCCTGGTCACGACGCTGACCAACATCGGCTGGACCCCGATGTTCCCCCGCGCCGCCGCCGTCGTGACCGACATGGGCGCGCCCCTGTCACACGCCTCGATCGTCGCGCGCGAGCTCGGCGTCCCGGCGGTGGTCGGCACGGGCAACGCGACCGTGCGCCTGCGCGACGGCGACCGGATCCGGGTCGACGGCGAGCACGGCACCGTCGAGCTCCTGACCTCCCTGGACCACGACCGGTAGGGCCCGCTCGGAGGAGTGAGCCGCTCAGGGGGCGGGTCATTCAGGGGGCGGGCCGCTCAGGGGGCGGCCCGCTCGCCTCGGTGCGCGCCGAGGAGGCGGCCGACGACGTCGGCGGCCGTGTAGTCGGGAGGCAGGTCGTGCAGGAAGCCGAGGTCCTGGCCGAGGGTGAGCAGTGGAGGCTCGGCGTAGCCGTCCGCGCGGCTCTGCCCGAGCCCGATCGCGCCGAACAGCCCGTTGCACAGGCATCTCCGGTTGATCGTGTCGCTTTCGAGACCGCCTTTGCGGAGGTAGGTGTCGACCGGTTCGGCCGGGCAGCGGTAGCCGACCGCTCCGTCGGCCTTGAGGTACGGCGTGCGCAGGTGCCCCAGGTCGCACAGGCGCGGGCGGGCGGCGTAGACGTCGGCGCCGGCCGCGGTGCCGGGCAGGTCGACCACCTTGAAGGGGAATCCGGCCGGTGAGGCGCCGGGGTCGTTGCGGACGGTCAGGGTGTCGCCGGTGGCGCCGGACAGCAGGCGGCGCCGGAGGTCCTCGGTGAGGCCGGACTCCCGGCACAGGGCGAAGGCGGTCCCCACCTGGATGCCGGTGGCGCCCGCCGCCAGCGCGTGGGCCAGGCCCCGCGGACCGGCGTAGCCGCCCGCCAGCCAGAACGGCAGCCCAAGGGCGGCGATCTTGGCGGTGTCGGCCCGGTCACGGGGGCCGTAGAGGGGTTCACCCGCCTCGTCGAGCCGGAGTCTGCCGCGAGGCGGGGCGCTGTGCCCGCCGGCGGTGGGGCCCTCCACCACGAAGCCGTCGGGCCGCGTCTCCGGCCTGCGGGCCAGGTAGGCGGCCAGGACGTCGGAGGAGACGATGGCCAGCAGACGGGGGCGTTCGAGCGGGTGCGGCCGGGAGGGACCGTACAGGGTGGCCGGGTCGACGCCGGTGGAGTGGCGCTGTTCCGAGTCGGCGCCGGTGACGGTGACGGTGATCTCGGCCGGCCAGTGGGCGGCGAGGGCGTCGAGCAGGGCGGGGATCTGCGAGGGGATGCCCGCCCCCATGAGCACGTAGTCGACTCCGGCGAGCATGGCGCCGTAGACCGCCGCGGGCGTGGCCAGCTGGATCTTCTCCAGGTAGTTGACGCCGACGGGACCGTCGTGCCCTTCCTTGGCCAGGAACACCTCCGCGAAGTTGGCGACCACGGCCAGTTCGGTCCGGCCGCGGTGCGGGCGCAGGCCGAGTTTGGGCACAGGCCGGTAGGGCCGGCCGGGAGCGATGCCACCGGGCACGTGGTAGCGCTCCCAGATCCGCTCGGCGACCTCGGGGAAGGGGAACGCGTCCAGGGCGCGGCGCAGGTGGCCGCCGGGATCGCCCCGCTGCAGCCGCCGGGCCAGCACGACGTCCAGGGCGACGCCGGACACGACGCCGAGCTGGCCGGTGCCGGAGACGGCCCGCGCCAGCCGCCATCCGGACACGCCGACGCCCATGCCGCCCTGGATGAGCATGGGCAGCGCGCTGGCCGCGGGGGCGGGATCGGCAATCAAGGCGGGAACCTCCTGTCGGCGGGACGGCGCGGCCTGTCAGGCCTGATGCGCACGACATGATTCAAACGGGCGGGCGGCGGTGAGGCGTAGTGACCAAAGTCCTCAAGCGGCGGGGCCGCCGGTCACATCCTCCGGTCCCGGCCGCGGTCGCCTGCCTCGGGCCGGCGGGCGAGGACCTGCCGGTGCCGCGCCGGGTGTCGGTCAACGCGTTGTGGCCGGCGACCCTGGAGGTCGCCGGCCACAGCCTCACCGCCTTACCGCTCCACCGCGCCGCCGCCCCACCGTTCCGGAACGCGCCGGGGATGTTCCTCGGCGCCGGTACGGCCGGCCGCGACGCGGACCCGGCCGGTGCCGGTGGGCGGTGGGCGCCCGGGGAGCCTTCCCCGGTCAGGCGGCTTCGTCGCCCAGCCAGAGGTCGGGACCGAAGACCTCGTAGTGGATGTCGCGTGCCGCGACTCCCGCCTTGATGAGCTGGGCGCGCGCCTCGCGCATGAAGGGCAGGGGGCCGCACAGGTAGACGACCGCCCCCTGGGGAACCCCGACGTCGGCCAGGTTCATCCATCCCGGGCGGGCGTCGTCACCGGCGCCGTCCTCGTACCAGAAGACCCTCTCGGCCGTGGGCAGCGCGCCGACGAGTCCCTCCACGTCCCGGCGGAGCGCGTGGTCGGCCGGGGAGCGGTCGGCGTGCAGTACCAGGACCCGGCGGGTGGATCCGGTGGCGGCGAGGTGCTCCAGCATCGCGGCCATCGGGGTGCAGCCGATGCCGGCGGAGACGAGCACGAGCGGGGCGTCGCCGTCCTCGAGGGTCACCTCGCCGAACGGCGCCGACAGCGTCAGCTCGTCGCCCACCCGCACGGTCTCGTGCAGCAGGGTGGACACCTCGCCCTCGGGCGCGCCGTCCTCGTGGACCCGCTTGACGGTGATCCGCCACTGCCCGTCCCGTTCCCCGCCCGACAGCGTGTACTGGCGGAGCTGGTGGACGCCGTCGGGCATCCGTACCCGGACGCTGACGTACTGACCGGGGAGCGCGGGCGGGGCCGGCTCCTCGCCGAGCGGGCTCAGCTGGAAGGAGACCACGTCGGGCGTCTCCTCGCGGCGCCCGGTGACGCGCCACTTCCGCCAGGTGTCCCCGCCCTCGGCGCCGGCCTCGGCGTAGATGCGGGCCTCCAGGGCGATCAGCGCGCCGGCCATCAGCCAGTACACCTCGTCCCACGCCTCGGCGACCTGCGGTGTCACCGCCTCGCCGAGCACCTCGGCGATCGCCCCGAAGAGATACTTGTGCACGATGACGTACTGGTCCTGGGTCACCCCGACGGCGGTGTGCTTGTGGGCGATGCGGGCGAGCAGCCGGTCGGGACGCTCCTCGGGGTGCTCCAGCAGGGCCACGGCGAACGCGGCGATGGAACCGGCCAGTGCCCTGCGCTGCTCACCGTTGGCCTGGTTGCCACGGTTGAACATGCCGTCGAGCAGTTCGGGGCGGTCGGCGAACATCGTGGCGTAGAACCGCGTGGTGATGGCGTCGAGCGACGCGCCGACAGCGGGCAGCGTGGCGCGGACGGTATCGGCGGACTCCGGGGACAACACGTGACCTCCAACGAGAGGGCTGAGGAGCGGAAAGCCAGACCAAATTTGCATCTGATATGCAAATTAAAGTTCACAATTCGGTCTGAACCCGAGGGTCAAAAGCCATCTCCCCTAGGGACCAAGGTCCTTCACCTGGGAGGTCCCGGGAAGCAGGAGGGTGAGCGCGGGTCCGGTGGGCGAGGCCACCAGGGAGTCGACGGTGACCGGATCGAGCGCGGCGTAGAAGGCCTCCCGCGCCGCCCTCAGCGCCCCGCGAAGCCTGCAGGCGACCCGCAGCGGGCACGGCGGATCGTCCTCGCAGCCCACCAGGTCGCCCTCGCCCTCCAGCGCGCGGACGATGCCGCCGACCGACGCGCGCCGCCCCTCGCCGGTGAGCCACAGGCCGCCTCCGCGCCCCCTCCTGGTCTCCACCAGGCCCAGCTCGCCCAGGCGCGCGACCGCCTTCGCCGCGTGGGTGTACGGCACCGCCAGCATCTCCGCGACCGAACGGGTCGTGAGCGACTCCCCGTCGCCGGCGACGGCCAGCCGCATCACGATGCGGAGCGAGATGTCGGTGAAAGCGGTCAGGCGCATGCCCTCACCGTAAGCGGTCGCGCCAGGTGAGCGCCCGGCCGAGCGGGAACGGCCGGAGGATCCGCGAAGAGCGCGCCGCGCGCCGGCGCGCCGCCTCGGGCACGCCCCGCGAAAAAGCGTTAATGACGGGCGAAAACAGCTCTGACCAGCGTTTATGACCTTCCTGACAAGAGTCAGTAATGTAAATTTGGTTCGCCTTACTTCCTGTTGTAACTTGGTGCTCGCTTATGAGGAGGGCGTTACAGATCATCACACGGCGACATCATCGAACGCCTTGAACATGCCCGTCGTCCGGCGTTCCGGGCCGTACGTTCACCATGTTTCGGGGAAGGACCTCGATGCACGATCACCTGAAGGGCGGCTTGCTCAGGAAGTCCGACGCCAGCAGCCCTAACGTCATCCAGCTCGACAGTCTCCCGACGGTCACGGTGCCTGTCGAATCACTGAACCTTGCGAATTCTCCAAGACAGGAGGGACTGAACGACGATCACTGCCGGATGCTCCTCGAGTCAGGCGAGAATTTACCACCTATTGTCATTCACGGCCAGTCAATGTCTGTCATAGACGGGATGCACAGAGTCCGCGCCGCTCTCATGTGCGGTAAGCGGGAAATCGACGCCAAGATATTCTACGGGACGAGCGAGGAGGCGTTCGTGCTCGCGGTACGAATGAACATCGCGCACGGACTGCCGCTCACCCGCGCCGACCGGACGGCGGCGGCGGCGCGGATCATCGACTCGCATCCCCAGTGGTCGAACCGGATGATCGCCGCCATCACCGGCCTGTCTCCCGGGTCCGTCGCGGAGGTGCGACGGCGTTCGACCGCGCAAGGCGACCAGTCGATCGTGAGGATCGGCAAGGACGGCCGGGTGCGGCCGATGAACGCCCTGACCGGCCGGTTACGGGCCCACGAACTGCTGGTGAACAAGCCGACCGCCTCCATCCGGGCGATCGCCCGGGAGGCGGGGGTGTCCCCGTCCACGGTCCACGACGTGCGAAAACGTCTCCGTTCCGGGGAGGAGCCCATGCCGGAGCGGTACGGGCCCCGATCCACGGCGAACCCGGTACCGGGCGGGGACGGCTCGCCGTCCCCGCCACGCCTCCCGAGCGCCAGGCCGTTCGACCGCGCGGACTCGGCCGCGACCATGGCCACCCTGATGAAGGACCCGTCTCTTCGCTACAACGACGCGGGCCGCCGCCTGATCCGGTGGCTGGACGGCAGCCACCGGGGCATAACCGAGTGCAAGGAGATCGCCGAGCAGGTCCCCTCGCACTGCGCGGACGCCGTGGCGAGGCTGGCACGGGACTACGCCCAGGCGTGGACCGACTTCGCCTCCGAGCTCGAAAAACGCTGGATGCAGTGAGCTCACGGGCGGCGATTCACACAAGCGGTCCCCTGCGAAAGAGCGCGGCCGCGCCGTGACGCCGCCCACCGGAATTCGTTTCCGTTCGGCGTCGAACGCCTTCACACCGCCACCGGCCCGACGGCATGATCCGACCAGCCGGACCGGCCCCTCTCACCCCCTCATGCCGGAGGCAGACCCGTGTCCATTCAGCTTCCCCCCTCGGCGGCCCCGCGCTCCGCCTACCCCGTGGACGTCCTTCCCGTCCCGCTCCGCCGTCGCCTGCTCGACCTGACCGGGACCGGGACACCGGTGTCGGCCTACGTGTACGACGGATCGGTCGCCGCGGAACGCGCCCGTGAGCTGCGCGCGGCCCTCCCCGGGTGGGCGGCCGTCTACTACGCCATGAAGGCGAACTCCTTCCCCGGGGTCGTCGAGGCCCTCGCCCCCCACGTGGACGGGTTCGAGGTCGCCTCCCGGGCGGAGCTCGACCTCGCCCTGGGCGTCCGGCCGGCACCGGACGGCAGAGCCCGCGCCGTCGCGGCCGGACCCGCCAAGTCCGCCCCTCTCCTGACAGCCCTTGTCAGGGCCGGGGTCGAGGCGATCAACGCCGAGAGCCTGCTCGAACTCCACCGGATCAGCCGGGTCGCGGTCGCCGAGGGCGTGCGGGCCCGGGTGGCACTCCGGGTGAACCCCGCCGAGATCCCGGTCACCGGCTCCCTGCGCATGGGCGGTGTCCCGTCCCAGTTCGGCGTGGCGGAGCCGGACGTGCCGGAGGTGTTGCGCGAGGCCGTACGGCTGCCCGCCCTCGACGTGACCGGCTTCCACGTCCACGCGGCCTCGGGCAACCTCGACGCCGACTCCCACGCCGCCTACCTGCGCTGGTGCGTGGAGTGGAGCGTGCGGACCGCCCGGGAGAACGGCGTCGACCTGCGCCACATCGACATCGGCGGCGGCATCGGCGTCGCGTTCGAGGGCGAGAAGCCCTTCGACGTCGCCCGCTTCGGCGAGCTGGCCGGACAGGTCGAACCACCGGCGGGCGTGCGGGTCCTGCTGGAACCCGGCCGCTTCCTGGTCGCCGACTGCGGCTGGTACGCCGCCGAGGTGATCGACGTGAAGGCCTCCTACGGCAAGTGGTTCGTGATGCTGCGCGGCGGCATCAACCACTTCCAGCTCCCCACCTCCTGGGACATCGTGCACAACATGGCGGTGCTCCCGGTGGGGCACTGGCCGGACGACCGGCCGCGTCCCGCGGTGGAGAACGCGCGGGTGACGGTCGTCGGCGAGCTGTGCACGCCGGAGGACACGCTGCTGCGCGACGTCCGGGTGGACCGTGTGCGCGCCGGCGACCTGGTCGTCTTCCCCTGCGCGGGCTCCTACGGCTGGGAGTTCGCCATGCACCGCTTCCTCGGTCACCCCGTCGCCGAGCGCCACCTGCTCTGAGCCCGCTGAGCCACCCGAGAACCCCAACCGCGTGCGAAGGGCGCACGCGCCCGTTTTCCCGTCGCCTTCCCACCCCCTCCTGGAGGCTGATCCATGACCGCGCATCCGTCCGACCTCGCCGACGCCGGCTCCCCCTTCGGCGCGGAGGCCATCCTCCGACGGCAGAACGCCCGGGAATCCTCGGCGCGCACGTACGCCCGGTCGTTCCCGATCGTCCCGGCGTACGCGCACGGCATGACGATCGAGGGCGTCGACGGCCGCCGCTATCTCGACTGTCTCTCCGGTGCGGGCACCCTCGCCCTCGGCCACAACCATCCCGTCGTCACCGAGGCCATCCGGCGCACCGTCGACAGCGGGGCCCCGCTGCACGTCCTGGATCTGGCGACACCGCAGAAGGACGACTTCACCGACGCGCTGTTCGCCACCCTGCCCCGCGCCGTGGCCGACCACGGCCGCGTCCACTTCTGCGGGCCCGCCGGGACGGACGCGGTCGAGGCCGCGCTGAAGCTGACGCAGACCGCCACCGGCAGGCACGGGGTGCTGGCCTTCACCGGCGCCTACCACGGTATGACCACGGGCGCGCTGGCCGTCACCGGCAGCGTCGCGGTCAAGACGCCCGTGGCCGGGATCGCCACGGACGTGACCCGGCTGCCGTATCCCTATTCGTACCGCTGCCCGTTCGAGGTCGGCGGGGCGCGGGGCGCGGAGCTGTCGGCGACGTACGTCGAGCGGCTGCTGGACGACCCGTCGGGCGGCGTGGTCCCTCCCGCCGCGATGATCCTCGAAGCGGTGCAGGGTGAGGGCGGCGTGGTGCCCGCCCCGGACTCCTGGCTGCGCCGGATGCGGCGGATCACCGCCGAGCGCGGGATCCCGCTGATCGTCGACGAGATACAGACGGGCGGCGGGCGGACCGGGGCCATGTGGGCGGTGGAGCACAGCGGGATCGTGCCCGACGTGATGGTGATGTCCAAGGCCATCGGGGGAAGCCTGCCGCTGGCGGTGCTGGTCTACCACAAGGACTACGACGGCTGGCTGCCCGGCGCCCACACCGGCACCTTCCGCGGTAACACGCTGGCCATGGCCGCCGGTGCCGCGACCCTGCGGCACATCACCCGCGAGGGCCTGGCCGGACGCGCCTCGGCGATCGGCGCCCTGATGATGGCCCGGCTCACCGCGCTGTGCGCCGAACTGCCCGTGATAGGCGACGTCCGGGGCCGCGGCCTGATGATCGGCGTCGAACTGGTCGACCCCGAGGGCGTGCCCGACGCGCGGGGAACCCTCCCCGCGGCGCCACGGCTGGCCGCCGAGGTCCGTACCGCGTGCCTGGATCGCGGCCTCATCGTGGAACTGGGCGGCAGGCACGACTCGACCGTCCGGCTGCTGCCCCCGCTGATCATCACCGACGAGCAGGTCGAGACCGTTCTCGACAGGCTGGCCGACGCCATCGCGACGGTGGCCGCGCCTCGGCTCGCGGGACGGCCGGCGTGATCGGCCCCGTCGGCGGCCCGCCGCCGGGCGTCGCCGTGCTGCCGGAGAGCGTCGCCGTACTGCCGCAGAGCGTCGGCGCACCGCCGGAGGCCGGTCAGGAGAGCGCGCTGTCCGGCGGCGTCGCCGGAGCCGCCGCGCTGGAGCCCGTGCTCCGCGTCGTGCTGGACGCCCTCGCCCTGGGCGCGGCCGAACGAGGCGGTCCTCTTCCCTCCGGCAGGCCCGCGCAGCTGTCCGCCAGGGTCGCGCGGGCCCTGGCCCGGCCCGACGGCGAGGACGCGCTGCACCGGCTGACCGCCCTGCTGGCGTACGGCAGCGCCGACCCGGCCGACCCCTTCTGCGCCGCGCACCTGCACTGCCCGCCACTGGCCGTGGCCGTCGCCGCCGACCTGGCGGTGTCCGCGATCAACCCCTCGCAGGACTCCTGGGACCAGGCTCCCGCGGCGACCGCGCTGGAAACACTGCTGCTGGAGGAGCTGGCGCGGCTGGTGGGATATCCGCAGGAAGCCGCCGGTGTGCTCACCTCCGGCGGCACGGAGTCCAACCTCATGGGCCTGACCCTGGCCAGGGACCGGGTGCTGGGCCGGGTGACCGGATGCCGGATCGAAACGGGCGGAATACCCGATGGCGCGCCGCCCCCGCGGATCTTCGCCTCCGCCACCGCGCACTTCTCCGTGCATCGGGCCGCGGCCCTGCTGGGCCTGGGAGAGGAGGCGGTCGTACCCGTCCCCGTCGACCACGAGCTCAGGATGATCCCGGAGGCGCTGGCCGGCGCCATGGCCGACTGCGTCCGGCGCGGTGAGCTGCCGATCGCCGTGGTGGCCACGGCCGGCACCACCGACACCGGGGCGATCGATCCGCTGCCCACCTGCGCGGCCCTGGCCCTCGAACACGGTGCCTGGCTGCACGTGGACGCCGCGTACGGGGGCGGCGCGCTGCTGTCCGAGCGGCTCGCGCCGCTGGTGGCCGGCATCGAACTGGCCGACTCGGTCTCCCTGGACTGGCACAAGCTGGGCTGGCAGCCCGCCGCCGCCGGTGTCTTCCTGGTGCGGCACGCGGAGACCTACGCCTCGCTGGCCCGCCGGGCGGCCTACCTCAATCCCGCCGACGACGAGCGGGCCGGATATCCCAGCCTGCTGGGGCTCTCGCTGCGCACCACCCGCCGCGCCGACGCGTTCAAGATCGCTGTGACGTTGCGGACGCTGGGCAGGAGCGGCCTGGGCCGTCTCGTCGACGCCTGTCACGACCTGGCCCGCCGCGGCGCGGCGGCGGTGCGCGCCCATCCCCGGCTGGAGCTGCACGCCGACCCGGTGCTGACCACCTTCCTGTTCCGCTACGTGCCCGCCGACCCCGCGCGGGCGGACCGGGTGAACGCCGGACTGCGGCGCCGCCTGCTCCGCAAGGGGCTGGCGGTCGTCGGCCGTACCGAACTGCCGGGTGAGGGCCCGGGCAGGATCAGGCTCAAGCTCACCCTGCTCAACCCGCACACGACGCCCGAACAGGTCGAGCGGCTGATCCACCTGGTCGCCGCGGAGGGTCAGGCCGAGGAGGACCTGCCGTGAACGGAACGCCCGATCTCCCCGACCCGCTCGACCACGCCGATCCGTCACGCGCGGGAGAGGCCGCGGCGGTGGAGGCGCTGCTGCGCGCGTACGTGCGCGACGCCGGGATCCGCCTCCCCGCCACCGGCCGGGAGCTGCTGCTCGACCTCCCGGCCACCGGCGTACGGCTGGGCGTCCCGGTACGGCACCGGTCCACGACCGGCTGGCACCGTTTCGGCGAGCCGTTCGTCCTCCCGGCCGGGGACCTCGGATCCGGAGCGCGACGCCTGCCCGCCGGAGCCGCGCTGGTGGCCGCCGCCGTGATCCACGAGACCGCGGTCGCGCGGCGGCTGCCCGCCCATCTCGCCTCCGACGCCGTCGGCCGGGTGCTGAACTCCGCCCGCCGTACCGCCGCGCATCTCGCCCTGCGGCGCGCCGAGGGCCCCGATGGGCGGGGGCCGACACCGTTCCTCGACGCCGAGCAGGCGCTTTTGCTGGGGCACCCCTTCCATCCCGCGCCCAAGAGCCGTGAGGAGGCGTCCGAGGGCGACCTGGAGGCCTGGTCCCCCGAGTCGCGCGGCTCCTTCCGCCTTCACTGGTTCGCCGCGGACCCCGGAGTCGTCGTGGGCGACAGCGCCGACGGCCGTGCCCCGCGCGAGCTGCTCGGCGATCTCGCCGAGGGGGTCGAGGTGCCGGACGGGATGGTCCCGGTGCCCGCCCACCCGTGGCAGGCCCGCGAGGTACTGCGCCGCCCCGAGGTCGCCTCGCTGGTCGAGGCGGGACTGCTGCGCCCGCTCGGTCCCGCCGGTCCCGCGTGGTACGCCACGTCCTCGGTGCGCACCGTGCACCGCCCGGACGCCGAGACGATGCTCAAGCTCTCCCTCGGCATGCGGATCACCAACTCCCGGCGGAACAACCTGCGCGGCGAGATGCGTCTCGGCGTCCGGGCCGCCCGGCTGCTGGCCGCGGGCCCGGACGCCTGGCTGCGCGCCCGGCACCCGGAGTTCCGGATCCTGCGCGACTTCGCCTGGGTCTCGGTGGGGACGGACGGACCGGAGACCGGGCTGGAGACGGCGATCCGCGACAACCCCTTCCGCGGCGGCGACGGGGAGGGCAGGTGCGTGGCCGGGCTGCTGGCCGAGCGCACCGGCCCCGGCGACGGGACGGCCCCCGAACACCGCGCCCTGCTGTCGGCCGCCGTGGCGCGGGTCCGCCGCGCGCACGGCGTGTCCACCGCCGAGGCGTCGGCGCGCTGGCTGGCCCGCTACCTCGACGTGCTCGCCGTCCCCCTGATCGGCCTCCGCGCGCGGTACGGCGTCGCCCTGGAGCCCCACCACCAGAACACGCTGGTGGCGCTGGGCGACGACGGCCTGCCCCGCGCGGGCTGGTACCGGGACAGTCAGGGCTACTACGTGGCCGCCTCCCACGCCGACGACCTGCGGTCGTTGCTGCCCGGCCTGTCCGACGGCCTGGAACTCGTCTTCGACGACGACTTCGTCGACGAGCGGGTGGCCTACTACCTGGGGGTCAACAACCTGCTCGGCCTGGTCGGCGCGTTCGGCGCGCTCGGGCTCGCCGACGAGGGCGACCTGCTGCGCGTGCTGCGCGCCGCGCTGGAACGGCTGCGCGCGGCCGAGCCCGGCGCGAAGAACCTCCTCGCCCTGCTGCTCGACGCACCCGTGCTGCGCTGCAAGGGCAACTACCTGACCTGCGTGGACGGCCTGGACGAACTGGTCGGCGACGTCAGGACCCAGTCCGTTTACATCGATCTCCCCAACCCCCTCACGGAGGTGGAACGGTGACCTCGCCCCCGATGCCCCCGACGCCCCCGGGCGCCCCCGGCCCCTCGGACGCACCGGACGCGTCCGGCGGACCGCCCTCCCACCGTCCGGTCTCCGACGGCCGGGCCCACCACGACCTGGTCGGGATCGGCATCGGCCCCTTCAACCTCTCCCTGGCCTCGCTCTGCTCCGGGGTTCCCGGTCTCCGCGCCCTCTTCCTGGAGGCCAGGGCGGGCTTCTCCTGGCACCCCGGGCTGCTGCTGGAGGGCACCGTCCTGCAGGTGCCGTTCCTCGCCGACCTGGTCACCATGGCCGACCCGACGAGCCCCTGGTCGTACCTGAACTACCTGCGCCACCACGGCCGGATGTTCCCGTTCTTCTTCTCCGAGCGCTTCCACATCCCGCGCCGCGAGTACGACCACTACTGCCGCTGGGTCGCCGAACGGCTGCCCTCCTGCCGCTTCGGCGCCGAGGTCACCGCCCTGGAGTGGGACGAACGGGCCGGCCTCTTCACCGTGACGTACCGCTCGGCGGACGGCGCCGAGTCCCGGGTGACGGCCCGCCAGGTCGTGCTGGGCGTCGGAACGGCCCCCGTCGTCCCGGAGCCGCTGCGCCCGCTGCTGGGCGGAGCCCACACCGGCGGTCCCGTCCTGCACAGCGCCGACTACCTCACCCACCGGGCCCGGCTCGCCGCCGCCCGCGACGTCACGGTGGTCGGCGCCGGGCAGTCGGGGGCGGAGGTCGTGCTCGACCTGCTGCGTCACCAGGACGGCAACGGCGCGAGCGGGCCGTACGTGCGCTGGCTGGCCCGCACCCCGGCGTTCGCCCCCATGGAGTACTCGAAGATCGGCCTGGAGCACTTCACCCCGGACTACATCCACTACTTCCGCGGGCTCGGCGAGGACGAACGCGAGCGGCTGGTGCGCGAGCAGTGGCAGCTCTACAAGGGCGTCAGCGGGGAGACGCTGGGCGACATCCACGACGAGCTGTACGAGCGGACCATCGGCGGCGCCGCGCCGCGCGCCGCGCTGCATCCGGGGGTCGAGATCCGCACCGCGTCGGCCGAGGGCGACGGGTACCGGCTGACCTGCCTGCACCGGGGACAGGGAACGGTCTTCGAGGTGCGGACCTCGGCCGTGGTCGCGGCCACCGGATACACCGCGGCCCGCCCCGCCTTCCTGGAGCCGATGGCCGACCTGATCGACTGGGACGACCGGGGGCGTTACCAGGTCGACGGCGACTACCGGGTCGCGCTCGACCCGCGGGTCTCCGGCTCGCTGTACGTGCAGAACGCCGAGATGCACACGCACGGCGTCGGCGCGCCCGATCTCACGCTCGGGGCGTGGCGGGCCGCGACGATCCTGAACGCCGCGGCGGGGCGCACCGTGCTCCCGGTCCCCTCCCGGGTGGCCTGGACGACCTTCGGGGCTCCGCACACCCAGGGCTCGACGCGGGATCCGGGCGTCGGAGCACGGGACGGCGCCCTCGGTGCCACCGTGGCGGGTTCGCCGCGGTGAACACCGTGCAGGAGAGCCGCACGCCGGTCCCGGACGCGCCGTCGCGTCACGCCAGATCCGTGCTCATCTCGGTGATCGGACTGCACCTGGTCGCGGAGACCTCGCTGACCCCCTTCCTGCCGCAGCTGTTCCAGCGGCTCTACGGCATCGAGGACCCGGGCGCGACCGGGGTGTACCTGTGGATCTGCCGGATCGTCGGGCTGGCCGCGCTCCCGCTGTGGGGGCTGGCGGCCCGGCGGTGGCCGCTGCACCGGCTGGTGCTGGCCGGGCTCTGCGGGTCCGCCGTGCTCGACCTGTTCCTCGGCATGGCTCCGAGCTACGCCGCCTACACGGTGCTGTCGACGGCCGTGGTCACGACCAACAGCGCGCTGCTGCTGGCCTATCCGGCCTTCATCGCCGAGCACGACGGGAGGGCGGAGGACGGGGCGGCGCGGGACGGGGAGTGGGCCCGGATAGCCGGGATCCGCTCGATCGTGCTGGTCTTCCACCTGTCGACCGTGGTGGCGACGGCGGTGGGCGCCGGGGTGCTCGCGCTGCCCGAGCCCCGGTTCGGCATCTCGGCCTTCGCCGTGCTGGACACGGCCCTGGCCGTGCTCGCCTACCGCGTTCTCGGCCGCCGCGCGGCTCCCGGTGCTCCCGGCACCGGCCCCTCCTCCACCGCCACGCCCACCCGCACGTCCACCGGCACGCCGGCCTCCGGCGAGCCGGCCCCGGACGCAGGCACGGGCACGGGCGTGGACACAGGCGTGGGCGGCGGCCCGGTGGCCGGGGCGCGGCGCGGGCGGCGGCTGCCGCACCTCGTCCACGCCGCGCTGATCGGAATCGCGTTCGACTTCTCGGTCAACGTGGCGCGTCCCTTCTTCACCGAGTTCGCCGACGCCCTCGGCGGCGGGTCCGCGATCTCGGCGGCGCTGTTCTTCCTGCCCAGCGTCGCCGCGCTGGCCGTACTGCCCGTCGTGCGCCGCTGCCACGACGTGCTCGGCCCCCGGCTGCTGCCGCTGGCTCTGGCGATCGGCGCCACCGGGCTGGCGTGGCAGGCCCTGTCTTCCTCGCTGGCCGGTCTGGCCGGTGGCCGGTTGCTGTTCGGCGCCGGCCTCGGCCTCTGCCAGGTCGCCGTGGAGCTGCGTGTGTTCCGTGCCACGGGTACGGCGGGCCCGGCCTTCACCGCCGTGGAGACCGCCAGGTCCGCCGGGCTGCTCGCCGCTCCGCTGACCGCCGCCGCGGTCGTCTCGTACGACCTCGCGCTGCCGATCGCCGTCGCCGCGGTCGTCCAGGCGCTCGCCGTCGCCCTGACCCTGGAACGCGCGCGGCCCGCGCCACCCCCTACCGGGGCACCCGCCGCCTCCCCGTCCCCCACGGCGGCCCCGGCCACCTCCCCATCCCCCACGGCGGCCCCGGCCGCCTCCCTGTCCCCCACGACCTCCGAGATGTCCCCCGAGGAGACACACACATGAACCGCCTCACCCGCGAGGCCTGGGCCCGGGCGGGTCACCGCCTGCTCGCCAAGGCCGTCGAGGAGTTCGCCTACGAGGAGCTCCTCGTCCCGCGTCCAGACACCGGAGCCGCCTCCCCCGACGCCTACCGGCTGGACCTGGGAGACGGAATCCGGTGGACGTTCCGGGCCACGCGCGGCGCCTTCGGCTCCTGGCGCCTGGTCGACGGCACGCTGCGGCGGCACCCCGCCCCGGCCGAGGGCGAGGCCGGGCCCGAACGGCTTCTCCTCGACGCCCGCGCGGTCCTCGGCTGGGACGGCCCGACCACCGCCGAGGTGCTGCGCGAACTCACCGCGACCCGGCGGGCCGAGGCGGAGGTCCTCTCCCGCGCGCTGCCCGCCGACCGGCTCGCCGACCTGGACCACCTGGACCTGGAGGCCCACCAGGACGGTCACCCCTGCATGCTGCTCAACAAGGGGCGCCTGGGCTTCTCCGCCTCCGACGCCGCCGCCTACGCCCCCGAGGCGGCCGGGGCCGTACGCCTGCGGTGGGCGGCCGTGCACACCACGCTGGCGGACTACTCCGGCGTACCCGGGCTCGACGCTGGGACGCTGCTGGCCGAGGAACTGGACGAGGAGACACGCAAAGGGTTCGCGGTCGCGCTGGAGGAGGCCTGCGCGGGCGGCTCCCTGGACGTGGCCGACTTCGTCTGGCTTCCCGTCCACCCCTTCCACTGGGACGAGGCCGTCGAGCCCCTCTTCGCGTCCTACCTCGCCGACGGCCGGATCGTCCCGCTCGGCGAGGGCCCGGACCGCTACCGCCCGCTGCAGTCGATCCGCACGCTCGCCAACCTGGACCATCCGTGGCGCCGCAACGTGAAGGTGCCCCTCCTCATCCGCAACACGCTGGTGTGGCGCGGCCTGTCCACCGAGCCGACCCGGGCCGCGCCCGACGTAAGCGCCTGGCTGCACGCGCTGCGCGAGACGGACCCCTACCTCCGCGACGAGCTGCGCTTCCACCCGCTCGGCGAGGTGGCGGCCGTCGCCGTACGGCATCCGCTCTACGACGCGGTGCGCGACGCGCCGTACCGCTACCACGAGCTGCTCGGCGCGGTGTGGCGTGAGCCGGTGGCGGCGCTGCTCGGCGACGGCGAGCGGGCCCGCACCATGGCCTCGCTCCTCAGCGTCGGTGCGGACGGCCGCGCCCTGGTGAGCGAGCTCGTCGGCCGATCCGGGCTCACCCCCCACGCGTGGCTGGCCCGGTTCCTCACGGCCCTGCTGCCCGGCCTGCTGCACCACCTCTACCGGTACGGCGTGGCCTACTGCCCGCACGGCGAGAACACCGTGATCCTCTACGACGCCGCAGACGTCCCCGTCGGCATCGCCGTCAAGGACTTCGCCGAGGACGTCAACCTGCTGCCGGGCGACCGCCCCGAGTACGCCGCCCTCTCCGCGCGCGCCGACGCCGTCCTGCTCCGCTGGCCCGCCCACGAGCTGGCGCACTCGCTGCTCAGCGCGATCTTCGCCGGGCACTTCCGGTTCTTCGCCCCGCTGGCCGAGACGCATCTCGGTGTCCCCGCCGAGGACTTCTGGGGCATGGTCCGCGCGGAGATCGAGCGCTACCACGCCCGCTTCCCCGAGCTGGCCGAGCGGTACGAGGCGTTCGGGCTGCTCGCGCCGGAGTTCGACCGGGTGGCGCTCAACCGGGAGCAGCTGCTCGGCGGGAGATTCCACGACCGCGCCGAGCGCGACGGGGGCTTCGACGTCGTCCACGGCTTCGTCGCCAATCCGCTGGCCGCGGTGGCTCCCCTGTCCGTTCCCGTCCCTGTCCCCGTCTCCGGTTCCGTCTCCGCTCCTGTCTCCGGTCCCGCCCCCGAGCCGGGTCGCTCCCCCGGGGAGGCGGCGTGACGGCGCCGGGCACGCCGCAGGTGCCGGCGTACGAGCGGCTGCGGGCCGAGTTCTCGGCGGGACGCGTCGAAGAGGTGATCGTCGGGCTCCCGGATCTCCAGGGCCGTCTGCAGGGCAGCCGGATCGCGGTGCCGTACTTCCTGGACGAGGTGGCGCGGCAGGGCTTCGGCGCCTGCGTCTACCTGCTCGCCTCCGACGTGGAGATGGGGACCGGGCCCGGCTACGCCATCGACGCGTGGGACACCGGCTTCGGCGACTTCGTGCTGCGTCCCGACCCCGCCACGCTGCGCCTGCCTCCGTGGGACCCCGGCACCGCGCTCGTCATCGCCGACGCCGTGTGGCCCGGGGGCGAGCCGGTCGAGGTGGCCCCCCGCCGGGTGCTGCGCGCCCGGCTCGACGGGCTGGCCGAGCGGGGCCTGGTCGCACTCGCCGGAACCGAGCTGGAGTTCCTCGTCTTCCGCGGCTCCTACCGGGACGCCTGGGAACGCCGCTACCACGGCCTGGAGACGGGCACCCGCTACAACGTCGACTACTCCCTGCAGGGGTTGTCGGAGATCGAGCCGGTCGCGCGCCGCATCCGGCGGGAGATGGTGCGGGCCGGGCTCGTCATGGAGACCGGCCGCGCCGAGTGCCACTCCGGCCAGTACGAGATCGTCTTCCGCTACGACGAGGCGATGACCACCTGCGACAACCACGTCTTCTTCAAGAACGGCGCCAAGCAGATCGCCGCGCAGGAGGGCGTCGCGCTCACCTTCATGCCCAAGTTCGACGGAGGCGAGGGCAACTCCTGCCACGTCCACCTGTCGTTGCGCGGCACGGACGGCGCACCGGTGTTCGCCGACGACGCGGCGGACGGCGGGATGTCGGACCTGATGCGGCACTTCGTGGCCGGGCAGCTCGCCTGCCTCGCCGACTTCGCGCTCCTGATGGCCCCGAACGTCAACTCCTACAAGCGGCTGCGGCCCGGCGCGTTCGCGCCCACCGGTGTCGCCTGGGGCAGGGACAACCGCACCTGCCCGATCCGCGTGGTGGGCTCGGGGACGTCGCTGCGGATCGAGCACCGGGTGCCGGGCGGGGACGCCAACCCGTATCTCGCCGTCGCCGCCGTCGTGGCGGCGGGGCTGTACGGGATCGAGAACCGCCTGCCCCTGCCCGCTCCGCACACCGCCAACGCGCTGGCCGACCCCCGGCTGCCTCGGCTGCCGTCGACGCTGGGCGAGGCGTTGCGCCGCTGGGAGCGGAGCGAGATCGCGGCCAAGGTCTTCGGCGAGGCGGTGGTCGGCCACTACGCCCACGCCGCACGGGTGGAGCTGGAGGCGTTCGAGACGGCGGTCACCGACTGGGAACGCGTCCGGGGCTTCGAACGCCTGTGACGCCGGGCACCGCCGGGCACCGCCGGGCACCGCCGGGCACTGTCGGGCACTGTCGGGTACCGCCGGGCGCTGTCGGGTACCGGGCCCGGCCGGTGATCCGCTGGCCGCGACGGGATCGGGCATGGCAGTGTGGACCCGTGCCCGACCCCGTCACCTCGCCCCGCTCCGTCGCCGAGGCCGTCGCCGCCGAACGGAACGGCGAGCGGCTGCGGTTCCTGTTCTTCTGGGGGCACCGGCCCCCGCGCGACGGCGGCGTCGGCGCCGGGTGCCTCAGCCAGTGGTGGGAGACCGCCTTCACCGCGGAGGGGCACCTGTTCCGGTCGGCCGAGCACTACATGATGGCGCACAAGGCCTGGCTGTTCGGCGACGACGAGACCGCGGCCGGGATCCTCGCCGCCGAGCACCCCGGTGCGGCGAAAAGGCTCGGCCGCGAGGTCAGGGGCTTCGACGAGGCCGTGTGGAACGAGCACCGCTACGAGATCGTGGTGCGCGGCAGCGTCGCCAAGTTCGGCGCGCACCCGGAGCTGAGGGCCTTCCTGCTCGGCACCGGCACCCGGGTCCTGGTCGAGGCCAGCCCCGTCGACCGGATCTGGGGCATCGGCCTGGCCACCGACGACGAGCGCGCCGCGACCCCCTCCACCTGGCAGGGCCTGAACCTGCTCGGCTTCGCCCTCATGGACGCCCGCGACGCGCTGGGCGCCCCCTCCTGACGCCCCCGCGCGGGCGGAGACGGGATGCGCTCCGCACCGGCGGGAGCGGAGGAGAATCGAGGTGTGGAACGGACCAATTCCGGCGGGTGTCACCGGGAGCCCCTTCCCGGCCCGGGGACGCCGGGCCGGGAGGATCATGCGTGCCGGAGCCGGAGGGTGCCGGCCCGCGCGGGGGCGCTCCCCGCGAGGCGGCGCCCCCGGGGTGAGGCGCCCGGCGGTCCGGCGCGGACGGACGGGGTCGGCCCATGCTGAGGCTGGACCGGCTGGTCAACGTCCTCGGCGGTTACGGGGCCCGGCTGTGCCATGCCCCGGCCTCCCGGGAGGTGGAGCTGCGCAGCGTGGTCGTGCACGACCCGACCGACACCCGCCCGGCGACCGGTGACGTGTTCCTGGCGGTCGGCGTGGACTCGGCTGCCGAGGCCGTACGGCTGGCGCGCTCGGCCCGCGCCGCCGCGATGCTGGTGCGCGGGAGCCCGCCGCTCGACGAGAGCGTCCTGGCCGAGGCCCGTGCCGGCGGGATCGCCGTGCTGCTCGTGGAGCCCGAGGTGTCCTGGAGCCAGCTGTCGGGCGTGGTCTACGGCCTGGTGCTGGAGGGCCGGGAGACCGACGCCGGGCGGGGGCCGACCGACCTGTTCGCCTTCGCCGACACCCTCGCCACCGAGATCGGCTCGGCGGTGACGATCGAGGACCAGATGTCACGGGTCCTGGCCTACTCCGGCTCCCAGCAGACCGCCGACCCCGCGCGCCTGGAGACGATCCTGGGCAGGCGGGTGCCGGACACCGTGCGGCGGCTGTTCGAGGGCAAGGGCGTCTTCGCGCATCTGGCGACCTCGGACGAGCCGCTGTTCGTCGACCCCTCGCCCGCGCACGGCCTGCGGGGCCGGATGGTGGTCGCCGTGCGCGCCGGGCGCGAGTTGCTGGGGTCGATATGGGTCGAGTGCGAGCAGCCGCTGTCCGGCACGCGCCGGACCGTCCTGGGCGACGGGGCGCGGGCGGTCGCGCTGCACCTGCTGCGCTCCCGGGTCAGCGCGGACCTGGAACGTCAGGTGGAGTCCGACCTCGTCATCCGGCTGCTGGAGGGCACCGCCGACGCGCCCGCGGTGGTCAGCAGGCTCGGCCTGCCCCGGGGACGGTTCCGGGTGATCGCGCTCCAGGCGCACATCGGGCAGGAGAGGCACGCCGGGGTCCTGCTGGCCTTCGAACGCGCGACCACGGGCTTCGGCTGGTCGCGGCCGGGACGCAGCACGCTGTTCGGCAACACCCTGTACACCCTGCTGCCCTGCGACAACGACGTGGCGCCCGCCCTCGACTGGCTCGCCGCGATCGTCAACGTCCTGCCGCGGCAGGTCACCGTGCTCGCGGGCGTCGGCGGGGCGGCGGAGCCCACCCAGCTCGCCGCTGGCAGGCAGGAGGCCGACGAGAGCCTCGCGCTGCGTACGGCACGGCCCGGCGGCGCCCCCGTCGTCTACGACGAGTCGTGGGACGAGATCCTGCTGCAGCGCCTGCGCGCGGCCGCCTCGTCGGGGCGCGTCCCCGCCCGCGGCCCCGTCGCCGAGCTGACCCGGCACGACGCGGAGCACGGCACCCGTTACCTGGCGACGTTGCGCGCCTGGCTGGAGGCACAGGGGGATCTGGCCGTCGCGGCGGCCCGCCTCGACGTCCATCCGAACACCGTCCGGTACCGGCTCAGGAGGATGGCGGAGATCACCGACCTGCGGCTCGAACTGCCGGAGAAACGGCTGGCGATGATCATCGCGCTGGCCGTCAGCCCGGACACACGATCGTGACCTTCCGGTTCCTCCCGTCGGCCCGCGGTCTTTGTCGGCCCCGGCCAAAGCCCCTGCCCCCACTTGTCCAACAATCACAGACCGTTTCCGTGCCGCGGCGGCGATGCTCGTTGAAGCGAGCGACGCCCGCGGCGTGCGCGTGTTCTCGGCGGCCCGTCCCGGGCCCGCCAGAGGTCGTCGGAAGATCGTCCGGAGTGGAGAAGTAGTCATGGGTGTCGACGGTGGGCCGCGTACCGCGGTGGTGATCGGTGCCGGAGTCGTTGGCCTGTCCACCGCGTGGTTCCTGCAGGAACGCGGTGTGGAGGTCACCGTGGTCGACCGCGACGGGGTCGCCGCGGGCGCGTCGTGGGGCAACGCGGGCTGGCTCTCGCCGGGCCTGGCGATCCCGCTGAACGAGCCCGGGATCCTCCGCTACGGCCTGCGCTCCCTGCTCGACCCCCGTGCCCCGCTGCACGTGCCCGCGACCCCCGACGTCGGGTTGTGGTCCTTCCTCACCCGGTTCGCCGTGAACTGCACCTGGAAGTCCTGGAGCCGTGCCGTACAGGCCAACCTCTCCTTCAACGAGGAGTGCCTGGAGGCGTTCGACGTACTGACCTCCAACGGCGTCGAGGCCCCCACGATCGAGGCCCCGATCACGGCCGCGTTCGAGAACGTCAAGCAGGCCACGGCGCTCCTGCACGAGCTCAAGCGCATCGACCAGTCCGGGCTGGAGATCGACTACACCGCGCTGGACGGCGACGCCCTCCGCGCGGGGACGCCGCAGCTCTCCACCCAGGTCAAGGCCGGCGTCCGGCTGGACGGGCAGCGTTACGTCGACCCGGGAGAGTTCACCCGGTCGCTGGCCGCCTCGGTCACCGCCAGGGGGGCCACCATCCGCTCCGGCTTCCGGGTGACCGAGGTCCGCGAGGACTCCGGCTCGCTCCGGGTGATCTCCGGCGCCGGTGACTCCGTCAGGGCCGACGCCGTCGTGCTGGCCACCGGCGCCTGGCTGAACACCCTCGGCGCGGCCTGGGGCGTGCGCGTACCGGTGCGCGCGGGACGCGGTTACTCCTTCACCGTGCCGACCGACCGGCCCGTGCCGGGGCCGGTCTACCTGCCCGCCGTGCGCGTGGCCTGCACGCCGTACCAGGGCAAGCTGCGCGTCGCCGGGACGATGGAGTTCCGTGACGCCGACGCCCCGCTGGCCCAGGCGCGCGTCGACGCGATCATCGCCTCCGCCAGGCCGCTGCTCACCGGCGTCTCCTGGGAGGAGCGCACCGACACCTGGGTCGGCCCGCGTCCCGTCACCCCCGACGGACGGCCTCTCGTCGGCGCCACGAACGCCCCGGGAAGGTTCGTCGCGGGCGGCCACGGCATGTGGGGCTTCACCCACGGCCCGGTCACCGGACGCATGCTCGCCGAGCAGATCACCACCGGCAAGCAGCCCGCCGCCCTGCGGGACTTCACCCCCACCCGCTGACCCACGCGCCACCCGCGCGCCCCGTCCCCGGAGCGCGCGTTCACCGCCGGCCTCGTCTCGCACCGGTGCGAGACGGGGCCGATGGCGTTCACGGTTCCGCGTCGCGTCCGGCCAGTGCGGGAGAGGCCCCGGCCATCATCGGCGACTCCGGAATCGCCTCACTTCCCGGCAGCGCCGGTTCCTCCCGCGAGCCGTCGGCGAAGGCCGGACGCGAACAGCCGCCTATCTGGAACCAGACCGCGTTGCCCGACTCGTCGTCGTGATGAAAGCCCCACGCGTCCGCCATCGCGCTCACCAGCCACAGGCCCCGGCCTCCGCCACGAACGTTCCCGTCGTCCGACATCTCCCGGACGACGGGAACGTTCGTGGCGGAGCCCTCGTCGATCACCGCGCAGTGGGCGACGCCGTCCCCGGCGGCCACGAACACCGTGAAGAACCCGTCCGGTTCGCGTCCCGAGTCCGAGTGCAGCACGGAGTTGGTGACCAGCTCGCTGAGCAACACGACGGTGTCGTCCAGCACGTCGTCGGCGACCTCTCCGGCCAGCAGCCGCCGCGCCCATCCGCGTACCCTGCCGACCGAGGTGGGCCGCCCGGAGAACCGCGCCCGGCCCAGCTGGATGAATCGCCGCTGTCGCTCGTCCGTTCTCATCGCGCAGTCCTCCGGATGCCGTCGGCAGGTCGCGGCGCGAGCGCACCGGACCGGCCGCCATCCTGGTCGTTCGTTGGTCGTCGCACGGGGGCCGCGCTCCGGCCGGGCATCCCCGCGAGGAGCGGGCGGGCCGGTGTCGCCGTGGCGCGGAATGGTGGTCGTCGCGCCGTGGACGCGCGGCTCGTGCGAGCCGTCGAACTCGTTCGCGCGGCCACCGTCCGGGGTGGTCCGGACGTCGGGCCGTCTGGGCATCCGCGGAGATCGCCCGCACCGCGGAATGTCGCGGTCCGGATCCGGCCGATCAGGCGATCTCATGAACGGATTTCCTTCAGCAGGGGGGCAGGGGTCGAGCGGCCGGGAACAGGTGAATTCACTATGTGTGACGAACGCGCTCACGAACAATCTCAATGTTGCATAGGCTCTGCCTATGGAGCTGGAATTCCGGCACCTGCGGGTGGTACGGGCCGTCGCCGACATGGGAACGCTCACCGCGGCGGCCACCGAGCTGCGGATGACCCAGCCGTCGGTGACCGACACGCTGCGCCGGGCCGAGCGTGCCGCGGGCGGCCGGTTGTTCCGCCGGAGCGCCCAGGGAGCCGTGCCGACCCCCCTGGGCGAGCTGGTGGCCGCGCACGCCAGGACGGTGCTCAACGCCCTCGACCGGTTCGAGACGGCGGCCGTCCGGCATCGGGCGGAGGCTCCGCCGTACGGCTGAGCACCCGGAACCGTACGGCGGACCACTCGGGCGGAGCGGGCGTCCTCGGGCGCAGCGGGCGTCCCGGTCACTCAGGTGAGCCGAGCCAGCCCGGATTCCGGTCCGGCCAGCCCGGCAGCCGGCACCCGTCACGGGCCAGAGCGGTGGAGGCCGAGATGAGACCCGCGCGCACCTCGTCGGCCGTCTTCTCGTCGACCTTCCCGCTCTCCGACCACAGCAGCAGGTGGCGCACCCGTAGCGGGCAGTCGCGCAGGGCGACCACCACCCCCGGTATCGGCAGGGGACCGCCGAGTGCCTGCACCAGCACGGCGACGTCGTCCCCCCGGCGCATCATCTGGGCCATCACCAGCGGATCGAACGCGTGGACGACGATCGGGCCGATGCCCGCCGCGGCGCACCGGTCGGCCAGGTGCCGGTCCAGGTCGTCGTCCCGGTGCGGCGCCGCCAGCCAGATCGTCCCGGCCATCTCGGCGAGGGAGGCCTCGGCCCGCGACGCGACCGGATGACCGGTCGGGACGGCGATGAACAGCGGTTCCAGTCCGACCGGCGTCACCCGCACCCCCTCCGGGACCGCGTACTCCTGCCCCGGGAAGTCGACGTACAGCACCAGGTCCAGTTCACCGTCCGCCAGCGCGTCCAGCGCGGCGCTCCGCCTCTCGACCACCGTCAGGTCGACCGGCCGATCCGGCAGCGCCGCCGTGACCGCGTCGCACAGCGCGACGGCGAGCCCCGTGGTCAGCACCCCGACCTTCACGCCCGTTCCGTCGTGGAAGCGGCGTACCGTCCGGTTCAGTTCGTCCAGCGCAGCCAGCACGTCCCGCGCGTGCGGCACCAGGACCTCTCCGAGCGGGGTCGGCCGGACGCCGTGCCTGCTCCGGTCGAAGAGCCGTCCCCCGACCACCTGCTCGATGCGCCGGAGCTGTGCGGTCAGCGACGGCTGGGACATCCCCAGCATGGCGGCCGCCCTGGTGATGCTACCCTCGGCCTCGACCGCGTCGATGTACCTCAGATGCCGGGTCTCCAGGTCCATCCGACCAAGTATGGTCGTTTCCCCCCGAACTCACCTGTCATATCGGCCTATGTCGACCGGACAGGCCCGGTGACGCGGCCGGCGGGGGGACGCCCGCCGGACCGCGTCGTGTCCCCGCTGCCACCCGGCTCAGGCGAGGGTGACCGTGACGGGCAGGGTCTTGATGCCGTTGACGAAGTTCGAGCGGACCCGGCGCGGTGCCCCGGCCAGCTTGATGTCCGAGATTCGGGGCAGCAGCTCCTCGAACATGATCCGCATCTCCAGCCTGGCGAGCGCGTTGCCCAGGCAGAAGTGCGGGCTGCCCTTGCCGAAGGTGATGTGGTCGTTGGCGGGCCGGGTGACGTCGAAACGGTAGGGGTCGTCGAAGACCCGGTCGTCCCGGTTGCCCGAGGCGAACCACATGACGACCTTGTCCCCCTCGCGGATCCGCTTACCGTGCATCTCCACGTCGCGGGTGGCCGTGCGGCGGAAGTGGTAGACCGGGGAGGCCCAGCGCAGGAACTCCTCGACCGCGCCCGGCATCAGCGACAGGTCCTGGCGGAGCCTCTCCGCCTCGCCCGGGTTGTTGATCAGCGCGAGCATCGTGTGCGAGATCGCGTGCCGCGTGGTCTCGTTGCCCGCGACCACGAGCAGCAGGAAGTAGTTGTCGAAGTCACGGTCGGAGAGGGGCACCCCGTCCGCGGTCGGCTCGTTGACCAGCTTGCTGACCAGGTCGGTACCGTCGCCACCGCGACGCTTACGGGCCAGCTCGCGGCCGTACTCGAAGACCTCGAGCGAGGCCGGGCTGCGGAAGGGAAGGTCGCGGTACTGCTCGCTCTCCTCGCTGTGCAGCAGCACGTCGGCGTAGTCGGGGTCGGTGTTGCCGATGATCCGGTTGCCCCAGTCGATCAGCTGCTGGGTGTCGTCCTGGGGGACGTCCAGCATCTTGGCGAGCACGTTGATCGGGAAGTCGGCGGAGACCTCCTTCACGAAGTCGAAGGTGCCCCTGGCCAGCGCGGCGTCCAGGGTCCTGGCGGTCAGGCCGCGCAGGAAGACCTCGTAGCCCGCGATCGCGCGGGGCGTGAACTGGCGCTGCAGGATACGGCGGAGCACGCTGTGCCGGGGACCGTCGGTCTCCAGCAGCGAGCGGCGGATGGTGGCCTGGCGGTCGTCCACCTCCTCCAGGTTCGTGAACTTGCTGGAGGTGAAGGTCTCCGCGTCGCGGTCCACGGCGACGATGTCGGCGTGCCGGGTGACGGACCAGAAACCGCTGCCGTACTCGCGCTCGTCCTGCCAGTGCAGCGGGGCCTCGGCCCTGAGCACGTCGAACATGCGCCACGGGGTGTCGCCGTCCAGGAACTTGTCGTTGTCCGCCAGGTCGACGTCGTCCAGGCGCATGGGGTCCTCCAGGTGATGCTCGAAATGAACTACGGGGTCGGATATGCGGGGAACTACAGCTGGTAGGCGTACTCGCGGAACTCCCAGTCGGTGACGGTCTTGGAGAACCGCTGCACCTCGTCGCGCTTGTAGGCCAGATAGGCGGCGGAGAACTCCTTGCCCAGCACCTCGATCAGTTCGCCGTCGGCCTCGAAGGCGTCCAGCGCGGCCGGCAGCGTCATCGGCAGCACCGGCGCCTTGGCCGTGTCGTAGCCGTAGCCCTCCAGCGGGGCCGGCGGCAGGACGCGGTCGCGGATGCCCAGGTAGACCGCGGCCAGCAGACCGGCGATGCCCAGGTAGGGGCTGGCCGAGGCGTCCCCCAGCCGCACCTCCAGGCGGCTGCCGGCGCCGCGCTCGGGCGGGATGCGCAGCATGGCGCTGCGGTTGTCCAGCCCCCAGTCGTTCAGCCAGGGGGCCAGGGTGTCGGGACCGAAGCGCTTGTAGGAGTTGATCGTGGGGTTGAGCAGCGCGGCCAGGGCGGGGGCGTGGGCCAGCACACCGCCGATGGCGTACATCGCGGTCTGCGACAGCCCGTAGGGCGCCCCCGCGTCCCCGGCTTCCCCGCCGGGGGTGGTGTCCTGGGCGGGGGTGGTGGCGAAGACGTTGCGGCCGGTGGCGTCGACGCACGACAGGTGGACGTGGAAGCCCGAGCCGCCCTCGTCGTCGAAGGGCTTGGCCATGAAGGTGGCCATCAGGCCGTCGTGGCGGGCCAGTTCCTTGATCGCGCTCTTGAAGCGGAAGGCGCGGTCGGCGGCGTCCAGGGCGTCGGAGTGGTGCAGGTTGATCTCGAACTGGCCGCCGGAGAACTCGTGGTTGCCCATGGTGGCGCCGATGTCGAGGGCGCGCAGGGTGCGCAGGGTGCGCAGGACGTGGGAGCCGCGGTCGCCCTTGCGGCCGGCGACGTAGACGTTGCCGGGGGCGTCGTCGTAGCGCTTCCAGGCGGTGCCGGAGGCATCGCGGGAACCGGTGCCGGGGGTGGCGGGTTCGAGGAGGTAGTACTCCAGTTCGGGGCCGGCCACGCCGGTCAGGCCGAGGTCGGCCAGGCGGGCGGC